>JADFWK010000127.1 GCA_015223015.1 Pseudomonadota bacterium | reverse complement strand
GAAGCGGAAGATAAGCGATGTCAACTGTTTGAGCCCGAAGGGTGAGTTTTGACATCGCCTGGAGTGAGCCTTAGATTTGCCAAAAAACGTTTTAGAGCAAGCGGAAAGGGATTTCGGCAACAGCCTAATGATATATGACCCGCACTGTTTCAACTTCTTGACAACTGATCTCTCCTCTCTCTATCTCAGACCCTTTCCTTCCCCATGATTTCATCGAATCTTAATCCTTTTCTCATATTACCCTAACAATCAACCTATAACATCTCTAACATCTACCAATTTGGTCTGATTGACCCCCTCTAGGGAAAAATTTCAAGGCAAAGGAGGTGATCATGAAAGGACGCTAATAAAAGATTAATATGATTCTAACAAAAATCTAACAAGTCTAATCTATTTTTAACAAACAAAAATCGGAGGAAAAGATGAAAGTAAGAAATTTTGTAATATTTGCTCTGGCCGTTACCTTATGCTTTACGGCAAATCTCGTTTGGGCGGGAAATATTGTGATCAAGGGTTCCACTACGGTGCTGCCCATCGCTCAGAAAGTGGCAGAAATCTATATGAAAGTAAACCCGGAAGTGAAAATCTCTATTTCTGGTGGTGGGTCAGGTAATGGGATCAAGGCCCTCATTGATGGATCAACCGATATCGCGGACAGCTCACGCTTTATCAAACCCAAAGAAGTAAAATTAGCTGTCGAAAAGGGGAGATATCCGGTCCCCTTTGCAGTGGCCTACGACTGTATCGTACCGGTGGTGCACCCCAGCAATCCTTTAGAAAACCTGAGCATGGATCAACTTAAGGCTCTCTATAAGGGAGAAATCAAAAATTGGAGAGACATAGGAGGACCTAACCGGAAGATTGTCGTGATCTCAAGGGATACCTCATCTGGTACCTATGAGGTGTGGCACAAAAAGGTAATGAAAAAGGAAAGGGTTTTTCCGGGAGCACTTCTCCAGGCCTCTAACGGAGCTATTGTACAGGCTGTATCCAAAAACAAAAACGCTATCGGTTATGTCGGTCTCGGATATCTGGATAACAACGTGAGGGCTTTGACGGTAGATGGAATAATGGGATCAGAGGAAACAACCCTCAACGGAACCTATCCCATCTGCAGACCGCTTTACATGTTCACAGCTGGTTGGCCAAAGGGAGATACCCTCAACTTTATTAACTTTGTCCTGCATCCCCAAAAAGGACAGAAATACGTAGGCGACGCAGGGTATGTGCCCCTGTATTAGCTAGCTGGTGGCATCTGGCGCATCTCAGTTCATCCGAGGTGCGCCAGCTTCCCTCATTAGAACGATGAGAAAGACACCACCCTGAATGGGTGGTGTTGTTTTCCAGCACGATTGCTCTTTAGAATACCAGAAGTGCAGATGATGTCATTCGCAGGAACGGGTCAGAACCAGATCAAAGAAATGGACGAGTTCGCTCGAAAGGGAAGGGGTCGACAGAGGAGAGAACGGGCAATCCGTATCTTTTTTTTCTGCATCGCCCTCGCTTCTATAACAACCCTCGGCCTCATCGTTGTTTTCCTCTTTATGGAAGGGCTTCCCATTTTTGCCAAGGTTTCCGTGAACGATTTCATTTTTGGACGTTATTGGTATCCTACCGATGAGCCCCCTGACTTTGGCATATTTGCGCTCATCATGGCATCTCTGGCCGTTACTACTGTAGCCTCTGTAATTTCAATCCCCCTCGGGGTGTTGACCGCCCTCTATCTTGCCGAGGTTGCCTCGGCACGGATAAGGGAATTGGTTAAACCGATTGTAGAGCTTCTCGCAGCCCTCCCATCGGTGGTGATTGGCTTCTTCGGCATGGTTGTGGTAGCCCCTTTTCTCCAAGAGGTTTTTGATCTCCCCACGGGTTTGAACCTTTTCAATGCCTCACTGATGCTGGCCTTTATGTCCATACCGACGATTTGCAGCATCTCTGAGGATGCCATTTTTAGTGTACCCACAGAGCTCAAAGAGGCATCGCTGGCTCTTGGTGCTACCCATTTGGAGACAATCGTCAGAGTAATCGTTCCCGCATCTATTTCTGGGATTGCCACGGCTATCATTCTGGGTATGTCCAGGGCTATCGGGGAGACCATGGTGGTACTCATGGTTGCGGGCGGTGCAACCCTTATACCTTCTTCGCTGTTCGATCCCGTAAGGCCCATGCCTGCCAGCATAGCGGCAGAAATGGCAGAGGCCCCTTTCCGGGGAGATCATTACTATGCCCTGTTCGCAACCGGTATTGTGTTATTTATTTTCACTTTGCTCTTTAACGTGGTGGCAGACCACATCGCCCACAAATACAGGCAGGTGGGAGCCGCAACCCTTTGAGGGAGATTAGGATTGGGGATTGGGGATTGTGGACATTGAATTCAACTACTGGAGAATCATGGGCAAAGTAAAACAGATTGCTATTAGATCAGATATAAATAGCGTTATGTGAGTGATGAATAAATATGAACGAATCAGAAACAACACTTATGGAACCGGGTGCAATGTCCTCCTCAGCACTCAAGGGGGCTGAGAAGGAACAAAATGATATGATTAAGCCCTCTCATGCACGGGAGAGGCGCCGCAGGGTTTTCCAGCGCTCTGCCTTCGGGCTTTTTCGGATTGCGGCAGCAGTCAATGGCACTGCACTGGCAATTATCATTTACTTTCTCGTGGCCAGGGGTTGGCGAGCTATTAATTGGACCTTCCTCACCCAGCCACCCATTGACTCTATGACCAAAGGGGGTATCCTACCCTGTATTATTGGAACTCTCTGTCTCAGCATGGGTGCAATTCTGGTGGCCCTGCCCATTGGAGTTGCCTCCGCCATCTATCTCAATGAATATGCCCGGCCAGGCCGAGTACTAAGAGTCATTCGGCTTGGGATCAATAACCTTGCAGGGGTGCCCTCCATTGTCTTCGGCCTTTTTGGGCTAGCCCTCTTTGTGGTCTTGCTAGGTTTTGGGGTGAGCATCCTCTCTGGCGCGCTCACATTGGGGGCAATGACCTTGCCCGTTATTATCGGAGCCTCTGAAGAGGCCCTCCGTGCAGTTCCAGACACTTACCGGGAGGCTTCTCTCGGCCTTGGGGCTACCAAATGGCAGACTATTTATCGAGTCGTCTTGCCAGCCGCCTTGCCTGGTATCCTAACTGGTGCTATTCTAGGTATAGGCCGGGCCGCTGGTGAAACAGCGCCCATCATGTTTACCGCGGCCGTGTTCTACAGCCCGTCGTTGCCGTCTTCTATTTTCGATGAGATCATGGCCCTTCCCTATCACATCTATGTCTTGGCCACGGCCGGCACAGAGATAGAAGCAACTCGGCATCTCCAGTACGGAACTGCCCTGGTGCTCATCGTTTTGGTTTTGGGGTTGAATCTGGTTGCAATTGTCTACCGGGCTCGCCTCCGAAGGCGTTTGGGATAACTATTCGCAAAAGGGGACAAGTATGAATGGATCACTGAAAATGAAAACAACCGATTTGGACTTCTATTACGGTGACTTCCCTGCCCTTGAGGGGGTTTCTCTTGACTTTTACATTAACCGGGTAACAGCCCTCATCGGTCCTTCGGGGTGTGGGAAAAGCACGTTGTTGCGCTGCCTGAACCGGATGAATGACCTCATTCCCTATAGTCGGGCAGAGGGAAAGGTTCTTTTAGATGGTCAGGATATCTATGACCCCAATGTGGATGTGGTTGGCCTTCGCCGCCGTATCGGAATGGTTTTTCAGAAACCCAATCCCTTCCCCAAAACCGTTTTTGAGAATGTGGCCTTTGGGCTGCGGGTAAATGGTATCAGCAAGAAGACTTACCTGGCCAACCGGGTTGAGGAAAGCCTGAACCTGGCCGCCCTGTGGGATGAGGTATCAGACAGGTTGGACGACTCAGCACTAGGTCTATCAGGGGGTCAGCAGCAGCGCCTCTGCATCGCCCGGGCACTGGCCGTGGAACCTGAGGTGCTACTCATGGATGAGCCTTGCTCTGCTTTAGACCCCATTGCAACTCAGAAGATAGAGGAACTGATCCACCAATTGAAATCCTCATACACCATTATCATCGTAACCCATAATATGCAACAGGCTGCCCGGGTATCCGATATCACAGGTTTCTTTTATCTGGGAAAACTCATCGAAGTAGATGACACCGATACCATTTTCACCCGACCAAAACTTCAGCAGACCGAGGATTACATCACCGGTCGGTTTGGCTAAGAGAGGAGGTAGACAGTAATGACCATACATTTTGAGAG
The DNA here is from genome assembly GCA_015223015.1 of Pseudomonadota bacterium. Lineage (GTDB taxonomy): Bacteria > Desulfobacterota > DSM-4660 > Desulfatiglandales > B25-G16 > JADFWK01. Next base: position 6,425 of record JADFWK010000127.1, on the reverse strand, counting down.
AGAACTGGACCGGCTGAAAAAGAGGATCCTTTCCCTCGGAGCCATGGTAGAGGAGCGAGTGAGAATGGCCATCAAGGCTATGGAGATGAGGGACAGGAAACTGGCAGAAAAGGTCATAGAAGCAGACCATGAGATTGACCAGATTGAGGTGGATGTTGAAGAAGAATGTCTCAAAATTTTGGCCTTGTACCAACCTGTGGCAATCGATCTCCGCTTCATAATCGCCGTTATAAAGATAAACAATGATCTGGAAAGGATTGGAGATCTGGCAGTGAATATAGCGGAGCGGGCTGCCTTTCTTTCAACGCAAAAAAAGCTTGACATTCCTTTTGACTTTCCTGGGATGGCTGAGAAGACCCAGTCCATGCTCAAAAGAAGTCTCGACTCCCTGGTGAATATGGACATCGATCTGGCCTGGGAGGTTGGTGCTTCAGATGATGAGGTAGATGCCATTAACAGGGACATGTATCTCCAGGTGCAGGATGGAATACGAAAAAACATCGATAGAATGGAATGCCTGATACATCTGCTCCAAGCATCACGACATTTAGAGCGAATAGCAGACCTCGCCACCAACATTGCTGAGGACGTAATTTACATGGTAAAGGGTGAGATCGTTCGCCACCACGCCGAGGATTACAAACCACACGGAGTAAACCAGTAGCAAAATTACCCTCTACAGCATAAGGGAAATAGGGTAAGTTCATTTTTTCATGCCTCACCGCTTCCTCAGGTGACACCTGCATTTCTCCTCTGAAATCAGTTCAATCCTGCTCCTGGCTATGCTAAGGGCTGATTTTACTCCTTCCACTGAGCCAACAAAAAGATATCTTTGAAAACAAAAAGGACTCAGGGCTTGAGTTTCACACTATTTTGGGCTAATAGAGCGGGGAGAGAAATTCTGTCAATGTTACGCGCAAGACTTGATTTCCAAAGCTTCCATTCTTATTTTGTTTTGGATAAAAGCTGATGCATTCGTAAAAAGTCGATTTTGTTATATCCGTGAGTGTTTTGGGCGCACTTAAAACGTTCAGCTAAAATGCTAAAACTCGGTATAATTCCCTCAGACAGTTAGCATTTCTTAACGCTGAACATCTCAAGCGCTTTTCTCTCAAAACGCTCAATCTCGTTCACAAAACACTTTTTACGAGTTTGTCAAAGCTATTGCTAAAAAAGGGAAGGGAAAGGTGCTATGCTCGCTGGAAGACGAAAAAAAGCTATAAGATTACTATTGTTTTTCTTGCTTCTCATTGCATCTATTACATCCCATCCATTTCCCCCTTGGCTCTCCACAGGACTTGCTCATGCCGCCAACGCCCACGGCCCCTATCAGAGTCAAGAAACCCATCCCGCTCTCATGAGTTCCGGTCCTCCCGGATCTCTCTATGCCCCCAGCATAATAGAGAAAGGAACACAAAACACAGCGCCGGGTCAAGATCTGCTTGTTCAGGCACAAGCGGACTCAGGCCAGGAGCAACATTCCCAAAAGCAGAGTGGTGGCGGAAGCATCTGGTTGACCCTTTTGGCACTTTTCTTGGGGGGCCTGGCTCTCAATCTTACCCCTTGTGTGTATCCCCTTATTCCCATAACGGTTTCTTATTTCGGGGGGAAAAGTGAGAGGATAAGAGGTCACACGATAGTCCACGGGATATTCTATATGTTTGGCCTTGCTGTGACCAATTCTCTACTGGGCCTTTCGGCTGCCCTATCAGGAGGTATGCTCGGTGCCGCCCTTCAGCACCCTCTGGTTTTGATCTTTGTAGCCAGTGTGATGGTTGCCATGGGGCTAAGTTTCTTCGGGCTGTGGGAGCTCAAACTGCCTCAATCGCTGACACAGTTTGCATCCAAGGGATACCCTGGCTTTTTGGGAACATTCTTTATGGGCCTGACCCTCGGCATAGTTGCCGCTCCTTGCTTGGGCCCGTTTATTCTGGGACTTTTAATCTATGTAGGGCAAATGGGAAATCCTTTTCTTGGTTTCCTCTATTTCTTTGTCCTGAGTATTGGCCTGGGCCTTCCCCTTGCGATTTTGGCCGTTTTTTCAGGAGCGCTAGCCAGGTTACCAAAGTCAGGGGATTGGATGCTATGGATTAGAAAGCTTATGGGCTGGGTCTTGATGGCTATGGCAGCCTTTATGATCAGCTTCGTAGTATCGCAGAATCTTCTTAGACTTGCTCTCTTGGCAGGAGTAGCGATAGCAGCAGGTATCCATCTCGGCTGGCTTGACAAAACAGGAAAAAATGTCAGGGTTTTCTCATATGCCAAAAAGGTAGTGGGCATCGCCATAGTATGCGGCGGCATCATTTACCTGCTCCTTGGAATTCGGCCTGCGGGAAAAATTGCATGGATGCCGTATGATGAAGCTATCCTTGCAAAGGCCGCTGAAGAAAAGAAACCGCTGATCATTGACTTCTATGCTGACTGGTGTGCGCCTTGTCGGATAATGGATAAAGAGGTATTTAGCGATCATGATGTGGTAAAGCTAATGCGCAACCTTATTACTGTGCAGGTAGACCTGACCAACGCAAAACCATCCCATGATAGGTTACTGAGGCAATATCAGATCCGAGGTATTCCAACAACGGTTTTCATAAACAGACAAGGCACTGAGGAAACGAAATTGAGGATCGTAGGCCTCGTAACAAAATCCGAGTTTATCAAAAGGCTAACGGTGCTACTCAATAGATCGGATTCCATGCAGGAATAGCTCTTACTGGCTGCGGCTAGTTGGCTATACAGTGCGGCAAGGTAGATACTCAAGGTAGAACTGGGTCAAGATCGCCTATCGCCGGGCTTCTGTAAAGCTCCTTTCCTTGAGGACCATGATCTTTCAAAGGCCGCTACAATCTCGGGGTCAAATTGGGTGCTTGCATTCCTCCTTATCTCTTCAAAGGCCACCGGGCTAGTACTTTGCAATCGCTTAAGAGTGTTTGCATGGGTAACAGATACAGTGTTCATTCAAGCTCACCGGAGGGCATGGCGGGCAGCCTAAGCCTCCGGTTTATGCAACAGATTCAACCTATAGTAGATATTCTTCAAGGCTATCAGTTCCTCGTGGGTACCTTGTTCGACGATGTGACCATGGTGCATTACCAAAATCCTATCCGCCATCTGAATAGTCGAAGGCCGGTGGGCAACAATGAGCGTGGTCTGCCTTTTTGAAAGGGTAAAAATAGAGTCTTGAATCAGCCGTTCTGTCTCCGGATCCACGCTGGAGGTGGCCTCGTCCAGAACCAGAAGCGTAGGATCATATGCCAATGCCCGGCTCAGTGCTAAAAGCTGACGTTCCCCGGCAGAAAGGGTTACGCCTTCCTCTTTCACCTCATGGCTAAAACCCCCTGGTAACCCATTAATGAACTGATATGCGTTTGCCTGTCTGGACACATCTTCCAGTTTTTCTCTGCTGATCTTTTCATCACCCAGGTATATGTTTTCTGCAATTGTTCCTGCAAAGATAAATACATCCTGCATGACCAGGCCTATTCTGGAGCGGAGCTCGCCTATTCCCCATTCCCTGATATCAAGCCCGTCAAAGAGGATATCTCCCTTTTCAAGCTCATAGAATCTCTCCAAAAGACTGATCGTTGTTGTTTTTCCTGAGCCCGTATAACCAACGAGGGCCACGATCTGCCCTGGCTTGATTTCAAAAGAAACGCCCTTAAGGACCGGAAAGCCATCATTATACGAAAAAGAGACATTTTTAAATTCCACGTGACCTTCGCTTCTCACCGGTCGTTTGGGGATTATTGGCTCCTGAATTATCTCTTTTTGATCCATAAGCCCAAATATCCGTTCCATGCTCGCCATTGCAGACTGCATTATGTTGTATTTTTCTGAGATATCCCGTATCGGTTTAAAAAACATCTGGATGTAACCGATAAAGGCCACGAGAGAGCCCAAACTGAGCTGTTCCCCTATGACCTTTCCCCCGCCATACCAAATCAAAAGACCGATACCCACCGAGGAAAGAACCTCCATGAAGGGCATGAACACAGCAAAGATCCTAATCTGCCTCAGGCTGGCAAGGTAGTTCTTATGGTTGAGCTCTTCAAACCTCTTAAGCTGGGATCTTTCCTGGACAAAAAGCTGAATAATCCGTATACCTGAAAGCCTCTCCTGCAAAAATGCATTGATCGCAGCAATGTGTTGTCTTATCTCCCGGAATACCTCTCGTGCCCGTGTGCTAAAAAATAGTGTTAGTGCGAACACCACAGGAAGGAGCATAAAGGAGATGAGTGCCAAATGCCAGTTCAGGTGCACCAACACCACTATAATACCGCTCAGCAGAAAGACATCCTTGAAGATAGTGATGAGCACTGATTTGAACATCTCGTTTAGATTTTCGATGTCATTGGTCACCCGTGTAACCAGTCTCCCCACTGGATTACGGTCAAAAAACTGAATGGCCTGTCCCTGAATCCGGCCAAAAAGCTCCATCCTGATATCCTGCATCATATGCTGTCCGGATTTCTCCAGAAGGTAAAACTCCCAATAGTTCAAGACGAGCGAGCCTCCAATCAAAAGAAGCAAGAATAGCCCCACCAGCAGTAAACCTTTAAGGTCTCTGTGTCTCAATGTTGCTATTTGATCAGGAGAGAAACCCTTGAGTGCTTCACCGGATATATACACAGAGGAACCTTCTCCTCTTATGAGCACTTCAGGATTCAATACCCCGTTCTTGTTTACTGCCTCAGCAGAAACCCTATAAAAGCCTTCCTTAGAAATGATCCCCCTGTCGTAGTAACGTCTGAGATCTCCGGGATCAATCTGTTTGATATGAGCATTGGAGATAAAACCCAACCCCGTTTCTTCTGTAGCCACAACCAAATGGCCGTATCGGTCGGAGAACTCAGTCGCTAAATTCTGGTTTTCCTGCTGGTTAACGGGGTACCAGAGCGACAGTATGTATCTGTCTATAGCAATCTTGGGAAGGTAGGGAATAGCCAGATAAAACAGGGTAATCAAAATCGTTAAGGCCAGGGCAAGCACGATGGGTTTCCTATAGGGCCGTGAATAGGGAATGAGTCTCTTTAACAGTCTCATATTGTAGGGTTTGCCAAGGTGACCCTCTTCCATATGTCCATAATCAAACTGCATGGCTATCTACCGTCCTCCAATTCCTCCCGCAATTGCTGTCTTTCATAGAGCCGGGCATACTCCCAGCGTGCGGCAAAAAGGGTTGCATGGTCACCCAATTCTACAAGCCTGCCAGCCTTGAGCACAAAGATGATATCTGTCCTTCTAATGGTTGAAAGTCTGTGAGAGACAATAATATTCGTTTTTCCGCGCCTTATCTCCAGCACACTGTTGAGTATTGCAGCCTCAGTGCCGGTATCTACTTGAGAGAGCGAGTCATCCAAGATGAGGATGGGCGGATTTGAAATAAGGGCTCGTGCTATAGTCAGCCTCTGTCTCTGTCCTCCCGATAGCGTTATTCCTTTTTCTCCAACAAGGGAGTTGATGCCCTGGGGAAACGAATCAATTTCACCAGCCAACTGAGATGCCACAAGGGCCATCTCTATAGAATCCTCACCGATCCCCTGCCTACCAAAGACTATATTGTTTCGGATGGTATCGGAAAAGATGTGGGTCTCTTGGGTAACAAACCCTATGGACCCCCTTACATTTGTTAGGTCTATATCATGGAGGGGAATTCCATCAATGTGTATCATGCCTCGTTCAGTTTCCACCAACCGTGGTATTGTCTGAAGGAGTGTGCTCTTGCCGGATCCCACTCCCCCGACGATTGCAACGGTCTGTCCGGGCTCTATGGTGAAGGTTATGTCTCTTAGGGCAGGATCTTCTCTCTGTGGATAACAGTATGTTAAACCGTCCACCGCAATTTTGCCCCTAATAGGTCCCTTATATGGATTGGCTATTTGATTGGTGATTTCAGGAACCTCATCCAATATCTCGTTTATCCTCCTCATGGAGGCAGAACCTCTCTGGATCAAGTTGGTAACCCAACCAAGTGCCATCAGGGGCCAGGTAAGAAGGTTGAGATAGCTGATAAAGGCTACAAAATCACCAGTGGTAATATTCCCAAGAATCGTCAGTCTTCCTCCAATCCAGATTACAATGGCCAGTCCGAGATTGGTGAATAATGTCATCACGGGAAAAAAGAGGGCAAGGCTTCTGGCCAACTCCAGATTATTTCTGACATATGTTTCCCCTGTTTCCTTTACTCTCCCATGCCCCCACGACTGACGATTATAGGCCTTAATGATCCTAATTCCTGCGAGGGCCTCCCTGACTGACTCTGTCACCTCAGAAAAGGTCTGTTGCACCTTCCTGAATCCTTTTCCCATCCTGCGGGTAATAATGAGGGTAAAATAGACGATAAAAGGTGTGGGGATGAGTGAGATGAGGGTTAATTCTACGTTTATGTATAACATAAATCCAATAGTCGCCAGACCGAGTACAAT
>JADFWK010000126.1 GCA_015223015.1 Pseudomonadota bacterium | reverse complement strand
TAAAGTATCTTTTTGTCTTTCCAATAATCTGATAATCCTCATGTCCTTTACCAGCTATCACCACAATGTCTTCTTTGTGAGCCAGTTGGATAGCGGCCTGGATAGCCTTTCTTCGATCCAAAATAATTTGATAGCCCCTGCTATTATATGGAAGATCGGGGTTAACCTTGTCGAGCCCTGATTCTCTGATTCCAGGCTCAATCTCACCGACAATCGCTGCCGGATCTTCTCCCCTGGGGTTGTCTGAGGTAATGATGACAAGATCACCATAGTTTCCCGCAATCTTCCCCATTTCTGGTCTCTTACCTCTGTCCCGGTCACCTCCACATCCAAAAACAGTGATCAACCTCGCTTTCGCAAACTGCTTAACTGTTTGCAGCACCTTTTCCAGTGCGTCGGGGGTGTGAGCATAATCAACGAGAACCGAAAGCCCTCTCTTGTTCTCTACGCGCTGAAGCCTGCCAGGAATATAGCTCAGCCTTTTTATGCCCCTTGCAATTGTTTCCGGATCTATATCATAGCTAAAGGCAGTAGCAGCAGCCGCCAAGATATTATACACATTCATCTGACCCAGCAGCGGAGAGATAATGGGTACCTCCCCGGAAGGCGTAAGAAGTCTAAAATGTAATCCTTCCGCGCTAGATTCAATATCAGCAGCACTCACCAGACACCCATCTCCCAGACCGTAACTGACAACAGGGACCTTTGTTATCTTTTGTAATATCGTGCCTTTTGGATCATCCATGTTGATTATCGCCTTTGCCTCATCGCTTTTCTGATTCTCCCCCAGCGAATCAAAGAGCAGCGATTTTGCTCTGAAATACTCTTCCATTGACGAATGGTAATCAAGATGATCTCTGGAAAAACTGGTAAATATTGCCCGTGACCATTTCAGCCCTCTGGTCCTTCCCTGATCCAAAGAGTGAGACGAGACCTCAATTATTATGTCGGCAACACCGGCATCTTTCATCTCGCGCATCATTCTCATTAAATCAGTGGATTCAGGTGTGGTTAACGATGCACCAAGGGATTTCTCCTTAAACCGATAGCTGATGGTCCCGATAACCCCTACCTCCCGTCCCGCTTCCATCAATATTGTCTCGAGAAGATAACTCGTTGTTGTCTTACCATTAGTGCCAGTAATTCCTATCAAATTCAGGTTACGGGCCGGATAATGGTAAAACCGGCTCGCCAGCTCAGAAAGGGCGACCCTCGTATCAGGTACCCTGACAATAGTCACACCCCCAAAAACCTTTTCAACATGTTCCACTAACAAGGCATGGGCGCCTTTGTGAATTGCATGATCCAGATACCGGTGTCCGTCTTCATTGCTGCCCTTGACCGCAACAAAGAGATAACTCTTTTCAACCGCTCGTGAATCCGTAGTCAGCCCGGTGATCTCAATATCTGCCTTTCCGTGCTGTTCAAGGACATGTTGGCCCTTCAATAAGTAATCAAGCTTCATGCTCGTTGCTCGTTACTAGTTACCCGTTGCCCGTTTCTTTTTTCTACTTACTGCCTACTCTGTTTCCCTCAACATGGTGGTCTGAAGGTCACGGTGAGTAACTTCCCTTTTTTTATAGGGGTACCAGCAGTTGGGCTTTGTTCTACAGCCAGACCGCTTCCCTTAACAACCACCCTAACCCCTAATCGTTGTGCTTTTCTTAAGACATCTCTCACGCCAAGTCCCTGTACGTCAGGTATCAAACCAGGCATGTCAGGATTGCGGACTCTTATTTTTTCTCTCTGTCTCTCAACAGGCCGGGAAAACCTGTGTTGAGTCGAGGGGATCACGCCGAGGTGGTTGAGTGTCCAGTAACCAACCTCACTAAAAACCGGAGCTGCAACCACGCCTCCGTATGGTTTCCCCTTCGGTTCATCAAGGGCAACCAGAATTACAATAGCAGGTGAATCTGAAGGAGCAAAACCTCCGAAAAAGGCAACAAACTTATCATTTGAATAGGTTTTTTCAATCGGGTCCACCTTTTGTGCGGTGCCTGTTTTGCCAGCTACATGATATCCCTCTATTGCAGCCTTGGGTGCTGTTCCTCCCTCTCTGGTTACTCCCTCAAGAATGTCTCTTACCTTTTTTGCTGTCTCAGATGAGATGACATCTCTCCTCACTGCGGGGTGAAACTCTCTTACTACCTTACCTCGCTGATCAAGGATTGATTTTACCAAATAGGGTCTCATAAGATGCCCACCATTGGCCACCGCCCCAAATGCCATGGCCAATTGAAGGGGAGAAGTCGAGATACCCTGACCAAAATAGAGGGTATTTTGACCCAGAAGGCTGGTATCCTTAACAGGCCTAAGGGTTCCCGATCTTTCCCCTGGAAAATCTATCCCGGCTCGCTCACCGAAACCAAACCGCTTCAAGTAGGAATGGAAGCTACCTGCTCCAAGCCTCTGACCCATCTTTATCGCTCCGATGTTGCTGGAGACCTCAATAATTTCACTGACCCGAAGCATCCCATAAGGCTTGCTATCGTGAATCACATAACTGCCAACGCGGTATTTTCCCTTTTCACAATTGAGAATTGTTCTTGCGGTAACCACACCTTCCTGTAGGGCAGCAGCTAAAAGAAATGTTTTGAGTGTAGATCCGGGTTCAAAGCAGTCAGTAACTGCCCTGTTTCTCCACTCATGTGGTTTAAAGCGCCAAAAAATATTGGGGTTGAACTCTGGCACAACAGCCATCGCTAAGATTTCTCCTGTCTGGGGCCTCAGCACTATACAGAGCCCACTCCCTGCCCCTGATTGTTCTACAGCCTTCCTGAGTGCTTTCCGGGCCTCGTAACTGATCTCCTTATCAATCGTTAGCATGAGATCAAAAGGATCATGGCTCTCTTGTTTTGGCCTATCAAAAAGCAGGGGCCTTCCAAGGGCATCATGAATCCTGGTGAGCCTTATCTCTTGTCCCTCCAAATAACTATTGTACTCCAACTCTATACCCTCAAGGCCCCTATTGTCCTGGCTTGCAAATCCAATAACATGAGCAGCTGTTTCCATGCAGGAATAGTAACGCCTGCTCTCCTTGGTGAAATCTATTCCGGCTAGATTAAGGTCTCTGACCCTCTTCATCTCCTCCGGTGTTACCTTCCTCTTAATCCATACAAATGATCGAGAACTGCGCAGTTTTTCCAGCACGTCTTTTTTGTTTATGCGAAGGGCCTTGGCAATAAGAGTCGCTGTGCCCCTCTTGTCCTTTATAGCTTTTGGATAAGCGTATATCGAGCCCACATCAACGCTGATCGCCAGTTCTTTGCCATTCCTATCAAATATGGTTCCTCGTGGCGGAGTCATTACTAACTTCCCTGTGTAGCCCTCCTGGGCAAGGGATGAAAGTCTGCTCCCTTCGAGAATCTGAAGTTGGTATGCCCGTAAAAAAATCACGCAGAGGACGAGGAAAAAACAGGCCCCCGTAACATAGATCCTGATTCTTACCCACTTCTTATCCTTGATCTTCATGGCAAAAAAATCGTCTGTTCAACCGTTGGATGTTTTAAACCAAATTCTTTGATCGCCTTACCTTCTAAATGCTCAGGGGATTTCAAATAGGCTATCTCGAGCTTTAACTTGCGATTGTGTTCCTCAATTTGCAATATCTCCCTTTTTGACTGACTCAAGGCATACCCCATCTGGGTTCTTTGGAAATTCACCCAGACATGAGCAATTCCTGCCAACAGAAAGAGAAAAAGCATGATTACCGAAAAATGAAATAATCTCATAGATTCCCTTTGTCCCCCCTTCACCTCAAACCCTCTCACCCACCCTCATTATGGCGCTCCGGGATCTTGGATTCGCATTCACTTCAGCCTGGCTCGGTCTCAAGCCCTTTTTTGTCAGGGCCTTCATAAGGAAAGGCCCTGACTCAGGGGGGGTTGGAAGTTTTCGAGGATACCTGGTATCTCCCCTCTGCTGCCGAAAGGCCTGTTTCACGAGCTTGTCTTCCAATGAATGATACGATATCACTGCTAATCTCCCCCCGGTAACGAGCAACAATGGTGCTTTCTCTAAAAAATCGGCTATATTCTGCAGTTCCCCGTTAACGGCTATCCTCAGGGCCTGGAAGGTCTTGGTAGCTGGGTGTATTTTCCGAGGGTGATGTCTTAAAGGAATAGTCTTTTCAACGAGCCGCGCCACCTGTCGGGTTGTCCTTATAGGCCCTTTTCGCCTTTCTCCTTCTATAGCCCGGGCAATCGATCTTGCCCATGTCTCCTGAGCATAAGTCCATAGAAATTCCTCCAGCCTTCCCGTGGAAACAGTGTTAATTAGTTCACTGGCAGTTATCCCTTTGTCCTGGTCCATCCTCATATCCAGAGGTTCGTCCTTTAAGAAACTGAAACCCCTCCCTGACGACTCCAATTGATATGATGACAGACCGAGATCTAATAGAATGCCATTTACCTTATCAATTCCAGCGTGTTGTAATACCTTATCTAAGTCAACATAGCTTTCCCTGACAATCCTGGTCCTGTCTCTATAAGGAGAAAGTCGCTGCTCAGCTAATCCTATTGATGCCCTGTCAACATCTATGCAAATCAATCCCCCTTTGGGCCCTAGGTTTTTGCAGATCTCTAAGCTGTGCCCACCGGTGCCCAGCGTCCCATCTACGTATATGCCATCCGGTATAGTGATCAGATAAGTAATAGCCTCATCAACCATTACCGGTTGATGAGCAGTGATCATCTTCTCCTCCCACTAAATTCCGAGATCGGAAAGAGATTGACTCGCCTCTGGAAAAGATTCCTTAACCCTTTCGAACTCCTCCTCCCATCTAACCCTATCCCAGATTTCAAACCTCATTAGATGACCAACCAAAACGACTTCTTTCTTTAATCCGGACAAGCCTCTCAGATGTGGGGGAATCAAGATCCGGTTCTGTTTCAGGGGGCATTCTACGGCACCGGATATAAAATAGCGTAGGTAGATGGTGGCAGCATTATCGAAGAGCGGGAGATCTACGGCTTTATCCTTTATTTTCTGCCAATCTTCCCGGGCAAATGCCACCAAGCAGTTGTTAAGATTGGTGACTACAATGGATGAATCGCCTTTTTGGTTCAAAACCTCCCTGAACCGGGCTGGAATAGCCAGTCGCCCCTTTTCATCGAGCGTATGTCTCGATCTACCTTCAAAAAAGTCTTTTGGCACAGTTTCCATAGGAATTTACCACTTTTTACCACTTTATGACACTTTTAGAAAAGTATTACCACTTTGTCAAGAAAAAAATTACCCTACCTCGAAAATTATGGATTGAAATCAGGTACTAATAGTGTAACTGAGCTGCTATCTTTCTCGCTTGCATTTTTTCCCGCTGCTGGTAAAATTCAAATCCGATTTCATCGGTGTTCTGCCGCAGGCGGGCGGACGCCTCCGAACTTACCATGAATCGCTCATTTACCATGCTCTCAAGTGACTGAGGTGCCAGGAATTCCAAGGTCTTCCGAATGAAATCCGTGTGAAAAACAGGAGGGACTATTCAGAGGTCTTCTGGCATCTTACTCCAGGAACCTGAATACTGAACCCTTAGAAAAAGGAGGAAAAAATGGAGAAAATCAAACTTGGTCCACAGACATTCCTGTATCCCATGCCCGCGGTTTTAGTCGGTGCTATGGTAGATGGAAAGCCAAATTTTATGACTGCAGCCTGGTGCGGGATTGCAGCATACGAGCCGCCAGCCATTGCTGTGGCAATCCGGAAGGAGCGATATACACTGAAAGGTGTTCGGGAACATGGAACCTTTTCTATAAATGTTGCCTCCTCGAGTATGGTCAAAAAGGTGGATTATTGTGG
>JADFWK010000125.1 GCA_015223015.1 Pseudomonadota bacterium | reverse complement strand
TTTACCGAATCCACATTCGATTCCCGTGAATGGACAGCGGCATTGGCGAATTTAAATCAGGGCAAGGGCTTTGGTCATCTTATGCTGACTCTTTTTATTGTGGCCGTGCTGATCTTCGGCGGACTGGCTATGGAGTGGCTGGTCCGACGAGCTACAGAGGGCCTGCGGCGTCAGCTATTGGATACGGCGTTATTTGGACGTCTGCAATTCCTGGGGCGAGTTGTCTCGCGCCTCCTTTTGGATTTGTTGGGCCTCGGCACGTTTATGCTGACAAGCTTTGTGCTATTTGCCTTTTTCTACGATGAGGGCGATCCCGGATTTTTAGTCGTCTCTTCCACACTTCTTTTCAGCTATTACCTCAGATCTCTTATCTTGGCCGCTAACCTTATTTTATCACCTGCGGCTCCCACATTGCGCTTACTTCCCCTGCAAGACACAGATGTAAAATTCCTTTATCGATGGTTCATCGGAATCGGCGCAACGGCGCTGGTAATCGGCACATTAAGCTATATTTTCCAGGCTGCCGGAATCAGCCAAGAACTCTTTGCTCTGATGTACAGTATGTCGGGTCTCAGCGTCACCCTTTTGCTGGTGGTGATGATCTGGCGCAGCCGGCGGAGAGTGGCCCAGGCGATCTGGTCGGGCGATCCTGCGGGGGATGAAGCCAAAACCTCTCTGCGCGCCAGAATAGCCAAAAGCTGGCACTTTTTTGCCGTGCTTTACGTGATTGGCATGGGCGTCTTTTGGTTCACCAGAGGACTGGATGAAGGGAAAGGCGCGATAGTCTCGCTACTTATCAGCCTTTTCGTGGTTCCGCTTTTCATCGGTCTTGACCAGTGGGCAGGGCGCCTGCTGAACATCGCATCCGGCACATCCCCTTCGCGCTTTGTCCCGCAGGGCACCGACAGCCCTGAAACCATGAGTGATCCCGAAGCCACTCAGTTAGATAAACCGGACAATCAGAAAGCGGACAAAAAATCTTACGTACAGCAACATTTACCGTTGATGAAACGTGTCCTTCGTATTCTCTTGGTGGCGCTAATGTTCTTTGTGATTCTCAGATTGTGGGGTATAGACCTGCCCGTCGGAAGGCTTTTTACAGCAACCGCCCTGAAAATCGTGGTGCTGCTGCTGCTCGGCTTTGTTGCCTGGCAATATACCAAAGCCCGCATTGACAGAAGACTCAGGGAGGAAATGCCTGATGGAGATGCAGAGCTGGAAGAAGGCGGGAGCGGCGGTTCCCGGGTTGGCACATTGCTGGTGCTCCTCCGGAAATTTATCCTTTCGGTGCTGTTTCTTCTCACCAGCCTTATCATCCTTTCATCCCTCGGTTTGGAGATCGGTCCTCTGATTGCAGGTGCAGGGGTAATCGGGCTGGCCATAGGCTTCGGCGCACAGACGCTGGTAAGAGACATTCTTTCGGGTGTTTTTTACCTGATTGACGATGCTTTCCGGGTCGGTGACTATATTGAAAGTGCCGGCACCAAGGGCACGGTGGAACAGATCTCTTTGCGCTCGGTCAAGCTTCGCCAACCGAAGGGTATGGTTGACACGATTCCCTTCGGCGATATGGGTACGGTCACAAACTTCAGCCGTGACTATATCATTTCCAAACTTGAGTTCCGTGTGCGCTATGACACCAATATCGACAAGGTCAGAAAAATCGTTAAAACGATAAATAAAGAGCTTCAAAAAGACGAGGAAATCGCACGCGTACTCCTCGACCCAATTAAATCGCAGGGGGTGAGGCAACTGGAAGACTCTGCCATGATCATGCGGGTGAAGTTTAAGACCATCCCGGGCGAGCAGTTTGGGGTGCGACGCGAGGTATTCAAACGCATTCAAGAAGCCTTTAAAGAAAACGGTATCGAGTTTGCCCATCGCGACGTCACAGTCTATCTCCCGCCGCAAACAGACCAGGTGACTTCCGGCGGCGGGCAGGAAAAGGAAAAATCACAACCCGGAATCAGTGAAAAAAAAGCAATCGAGGCCGGAGCAGCTGCCGCTATCGCAGCCGGCCAGGCTGATGAGGATGCTAAAAAATAGATACTGCCACTGGAATACTTGAAAAGCATCTGGCAGAGATTTTTAAACCTTTGCTTTCAACGAAGCCCACGGCTGGGCCCGGTCTTGGTCCTGCAATCGTGAAAAGGTTAGTTCTGTTGTATGGTAGACAAATAGAGGTGGAATCGAGGGTGAATGAAGGAACAACCCTTACGATTTCATTACCTGTATTCAAAAACCCAGTTATCCAATCTGATAATTAATATGACTGAAAACAAATACAAACCACTCACAAAATGCCTTTGCACTAATACTTGGATAGATTATATAAAGGCCCAAGGTTGGAATACTGAGGGACTTTATGATGGATTGGGTTACGATGAAGAGTATATGTGTGATGTCGAGAACTGGATGCCTTCTGGTCAGGTTTACAAATTTTCCATAAACATAACTGGAAAATTTCATGAAGGCCCTGAATTATTTTACAGGATGGGCATCTGGGCTGCAAAACACCGAACGGTTGGAGCCCTATATGCCATGGCTAGATCCTTCATAGACCCGGGTTCCATATATGATCGCTTACCTAAGTATATCGAAAATTTCAATAAGCACATGAAAATGGAAATTGTTGAAAGATCAAAGAACAAAGCACTTTTGAACACCTATCATATGACGGAAGTGAAGGCTATTAAAGAAATTTGTGAATGGACTCGTGGTCTAATAGCAGCAGCCCCCTGTGTGCTGAATTTACCTGCTGCAGAGGCCAAAGAGACCTTGTGTGAACTTAATGGTGATGAGTGTTGTCAATATGAAGTCGTCTGGACAAAACGCAGAAATATTCTTGTATCTATATGGGAAAAGACATTAGGTCAAAAAAAGATTATTGAGGAACAACGGTTGGCCTTAGAAAAAGATCAAGAGAAACTGCTGGAGCATTTTGAAGAGCGAATGAGGCTTAAGCACGCGTTAGATTTGGCCATGGAGGTCCAACAGAGTCTTTTGCCAAGAAGTGATCCCACAATCGAGGGATTGGATATTGCAGGAAAAAGCATTTACTGTGATGAGACCGGGGGCGACTACTACGATTTCCTGTACAGAGGTAAACACGGGCGAAGAAAGATTGGCGTCCTGGTGGGTGATGTCTCAGAACACGGCATCCCCGCGGCCCTGCTCATGACCACTGCCCGTGCCTCTCTTCGGCAGCGCTCTTCCATGTCAGGCAGCATTGCGCGCATTGTTTCAGCCGTGAACCGGCAGCTGAGCCATGATGTGGAGGAAACGGGCCGATTCATGACTTTGTTTTATGGTGAGATTGACACCGAAAACAAATCCCTCCGCTGGGTCAACGCCGGGCATGATCCGGGTATTATCTACGATTCCAGTAGCGACACCTTTGAGGAACTTGGAGGCAGGGGCTTGCCATTGGGAGTGTTTGAAGACTCCCAGTATAGAGAATCCCACCGAGAAATTACCCCAGGCCAGATCATCGCAATCGCCACCGACGGCGTTTGGGAGGCCCGCAACCCGAAGGGCGAGATGTTTGGGAAAAGCAGGTTAAAAGAGATCATCCGCGCTCATGCAACCAAGCCCGCAAAGCAGATATTAGACGCGGTGATAAAGGAATCAGAA
This sequence comes from Pseudomonadota bacterium, assembly GCA_015223015.1. Classification (GTDB taxonomy): domain Bacteria; phylum Desulfobacterota; class DSM-4660; order Desulfatiglandales; family B25-G16; genus JADFWK01. The sequence goes on along the minus strand of JADFWK010000125.1, from coordinate 9,548 downwards.
GAGTTTAGAAACCCACTTAGTATAGAAGATGACTTCACGTTAGTGGTTGTCAAGGTTGAACTGTAACGCAACTAACAATGGTTTTGGTCGATAAAACCTAGCCCGAGGACAATAGGCGGTATATGGCAGTCGCCTTTGACACAGTCGGATGGGAGGCTTGTGGCAAGCCCCCCTCATAACGATGGAATAAATGGTAGTGGCTGGGATTGTGGTTGGAGCACTGCCTTCATGATGTAGACTGGGTTCAGTCCTCTTATCAAGCCTTTACAGTGCTGACTCGGTTCTTACTTTTCTTAGTAATGACGGCTAACGGGAAAGCTTGGCGAATACACATACATTGTCGTGTCGTTAACCACCTTGATGACTACCTGACCTCCAGGATAAAACAGATAGCCGTAGAGCCGGTCATCTGGCCCCAAGATCTTCCAGACTTGCGGGTTGAATTCGGTGTAGTTCTTGATCCAGCCGATGATCTCGGACACCGTTTTCTTATCCTCGACCTTGATCCATGTATCGCCCACCAAGGTTGTTTCGTTGTTCTTGGGGTCGAACATGATTCCCTTAGGATTACTAACCTTCAACCCATAATAGGAAACAGTGTAGTCTTGCCAGTTTTCTTCTAGCTGCTCAATGGTTATCCGTTCTCCACGAGAGGGTTGAGGCCTGATTTTCCCGTAGTCAGTGAGCGATGCACACCCAGAGATAAGAAAAACTGATACAAGAGCGATAATGGCCATATGTATGCTTTTATTCCAGTTCATGGTATTCCTCCTTTTTTTGGATCGGTTAACGCGGCATAATTGTCTATCAGGAGAAAATAATTACTCGCTGCTCTTTTTCAAGGCTTCTACTAAGAAACTGATAACTTTCGACCAGTTCAATTCCGGAGATAGTGCAGTAGTAGTACAGGTAATAGAAACAAAAGAGGGTTACCGGCAATCCCGGTAACCCTCTAATTTTCCATGGTGGGCGGTGTGGGATTTGAATGTGCCCAAGGCACACAAGCCCGGAGAGGGATTGCTTTACCCGCCTCAGGCGGGCCGCGTTCCAGACTCAAGTTCGTCAAGCCATTTACGTCCCTGACCGGACTTCAGGAATTTCTCTCGTTCTCTGGCTGTCTTGTAATCGGGAAACTGCTCCGTGCAGAGCACAATAAAGTCACCTAGTAATTGCCCCCCTTTTGTTGCTTTCATGCGGTGTTCGAGAAGGCGTCGGGACAAGTTATTGGTAATACCGACATACCGCTTGCTCCTCTTACCCTTTAACGCATATAAGATGACCACAGAATACACTCAGGGTTTGCATTTATTGGATGGTGGGCGGTGTGGGATTTGAACCCACGACTTCCACCGTGTGAGGATGGCACTCTCCCGCTGAGTTAACCGCCCGACTCTATTACCCTAAGAAAACCGATACTATAATCACAAACAATTTGCAAACAAAATTGATGTTCTCGTAAAGTCGAATTTTCGGATTTTTCTGGATTCCCGCCCCACGCCTTTGCGGGGGCAGGCTCTACGCGGGAATGACTATAAAGGAAATATCAAGCAGACACAATAGCCGTCATACCCGCGAAGGCGGGTATCCAGGCGTTAAAATGACTTTTTACTATTCCATCAAAATTAATCGAGTCCGACAGAGGAATGTAAGGCTTTTACTTCCACACCTCTAAGGTGCCGGTATTTGCCGACCTTGAGGCTGCCCAGGGTGAGAGTGCCGTAACCTGTCCTGATGAGTTTCAGCGTTTTGTGTCCCACAGTCTCAAACATCCTTCTTACCTCTCTTGACCTGCCCTCAAAAATGGTAATCCTCACCACGCTCCTTGCCTGGTGCCTCTCTATTATTTTGACCTGCGCCGGATTCGTTAACCCATCATCAAGAAGGATACCCTTTTTTAATTGGTGAACTGAGGCATCTGATAGGGAACGATCCAGAATCACCTTATAGGTCCTGGGAATACGGAATTTCGGGTGCATGAGCCGAAAGGAGAGTTCACCGTCATTGGTAAGAATCAACAGCCCCTGACTGTCAAAATCGAGGCGCCCTACAGGATAGATCCTCTCTTTGATATCTTTGATTAGATCCCTGATGATAGGCCTGCCTTCAGGGTCGCGCAGGGTGCTTACATACCCGAAGGGTTTGTTGAGCATCAAATAGATCTTTTGTGGGGGGCCAGGTATAGGATGGCCATCAACCTCGATGGCGTCTATACCCCAAATCGCTCTTGCACCAAGTTCTGTCTGCTTGTGCCCATTTACCGTTACCAGGCCTTGAGAGATGAGTTCATCGGCCCGCCTTCTTGAGGCAATGCCCGCCATGGCAATAATCTTGTTCAACCGTTCCGCCTTTTTATTCGCCTTCGCCAGAATACCCTGCAGCTTGCTGCGGGGAGCTTTATTGCTCGTCCTCTTCACCGCCAAGCTCTTCTATTTCCTTTAAGGTCGGAAGGGATGACAAGTCCTTCAAATCAAATACCTCGAGAAACGTTCCCGTTGTACCGTAGATAATGGGTCTGCCTGGCAGGGGTTTTCGACCTACGATCCTAATTAAACCCTTTTTGAGTAGCAACCTGAGTATGCCGCCTACGTCCACACCTCGCAGCCGTTCAATCTCCTGCCGGATGATGGGTTGCTTATAGGCAACAATGGATAATGTTTCCAGTGCGGCTCTGCTCAATCTGGATTGCGTTGAGCTCAGCATTTTGGCAATGTACGGTCTAAAACGGGGTAAAGTGCAAAACTGATAGCCCTTAGCTACCTCCCTAATGATAAAGCTCCTCTTCATTTGTTGGTATTCGGCTTTGAGCTCCGCCAGCACGGCCCTTATCTCCTTAAGATCCTTTTCTGGAAGAAGCTCACGAATCTGCTGAGGGGTTAAGGGTTCTTCCGATGCAAAAACAAGAGATTCTACTATGAGTTTGAGAGAATTATCCATAACAAGTGCCTAAAGTACTTAAAGTTTAAAGTGCCTAAAATTATTCAACTATTGAACTACTCAGCCAATACGATATTCAACCGAGAGCCAATGCTGAAACCTGATTCCTGAGCGCTGAAAGCTTGCTTTGTTAAGCTTGCTTTTCCAATACCTCGAGCATTATATCACTACCTTCTTGCTCCTGAAAAACAGTCATAAATTCAGTTCTTACCAGCTCAAGTAAGGCCAGAAAGGTGGCGATCATTTCTGAAATGGAGGCTGTCTCGGAAAAAAGATCTCTAAAGGAGAGACTTTTTACCCCTTTCAATTTATCCCGTATTTCAACCATCTTTTCCTTCATAGACCAGGGCTCAGGTTTGAACCTGAGAACCGCACCGGGATGTTTTTCCTTTATAAGCCTTTTGAAGGCATCCATCAATCCATAGAGATTAACCTTGGCTGGGTTCATATTGTCTTCCTCACCCCCTGCGCCATTCATTTCGATGCCCCTCTTGAAAACATCTCTGTAGAGAATATCCCTAGATGCTAATTCATTAGCAGCCTCTTTAAGTTTCATGTATTCCATAAGGGGCCTGACGATTTCCTCCCGTAGATCTTCTATCTCCTCGAGGTCATCATCTCTTCTTGGGAGGAGCATCTTGGATTTGATGTGCATCAGGGTAGATGCCATAACCAGAAAATCACCGGCGATATTAATGTCCAAGGCCCTCATCAAGTCCAGATATTCCAGATACTGTTCGGTGATAGTAGCTATGGGTATGTCTGAGATATCTACCTCGTTTATCTGGATCAGGTGCAATAGCAAATCAAGGGGACCTTCAAACACCTCGAGTCTTGTCTCAAAGGGCATGATTAGATCTTAACCGCCTCTCTCACTTCTTTCATGGTACTTTTGGCAATCTTACGCGCCTTTCTGTTACCTTCCTCAATAATAGTGTCTATAGTTCTGGGATTGGCCTCCAACTCTTTTCTCTTCTCTCTTATCGGTTCCAGGGACAGGTTCAGACTGGCTGCCATGATTCGCTTGCAATCCACACAACCGATGGTTGCTTTACGGCAGCTTTCGTTGATCTCTTTTACCGTCTCTTTATCAGTATATAACTCATGAAAGGTGAAGACGTTGCAGTACCCTGGCCTGCCAGGATCAGATCTTCTGGCCCTCTGAGGATCGGTAATCATCTCATCCACCTTTTTTTCTATGACCTCTTTTGAATCAGAGATAAAAATAGCATTGTCATATCCCTTACTCATCTTCCTCCGGTCTATCCCGAGTATCCTGGCCTCTGGGGTTAGAAGAACCTCTGGCAGAGGAAAAACATTTGAATAGAAATGATTAAAGCGCCGCGCTATCTCTCGTGTCAATTCAACATGGGGGCTCTGGTCCTCTCCGACAGGCACACCATGTGCTTTGTACATCAGGATATCTGCTGCCTGCAGAACCGGGTAGCCTAAAAATCCATAGGTATAAAGATTTCTTTGGGCCATTTCCTTGAGCTGTTCCTTATAAGTAGGGTTTCTTTCCAGCCATGATAGCGGTGTTACCATGGTAAAAATCAGATGCAGCTCAGCATGTTCCTTTATACTTGACTGAATAAAGAACACTGATTTCTCGGGGTCAAGACCGACTGAAATCCAGTCAATAATGATGTCCTTGGTGGTTTCCTTTATAATCTCCGGATGTTCATATTCACTCGTTAAGGCATGCCAGTCAGCGATAAAGTAAAAGCACTGGTAATCCTCTTGAAGAGAGCGCCAGTTATTTAAGGCCCCATGGACGTGCCCGAGATGCAGTTTGCCAGTCGGTCTCATGCCGCTGACAATTCTCTTTTTCCCCATCATTTAGTCCTCCAGACGTGAATAAAGCTACCGATTCTAACTTGTAGTTTCTAACCCTACAACGACACTTTGGCTGAGAAGTCATTCTGAGTGATCCCGCCCATGCGGGAGAGCGAAGAATCTACGATTTGCGGGCAGGTACTAGAACTATTAAATTAGGCCGCCTGCGGCGGAACTTTTTCGACAGGATTAACCCGCCAGAAGTATGGTGGGTAAACAGGATTAACCCGCCCGCCTCGCCTGAGCGAGAGCGATGGCGGGCAGGCATGATTGTCTTATTTTCTTTATATCCTGAACATCCTGTCTATCCTGTCCAAAGAAAAGGGAATTCCTAAGCATCAAATCTAGATTCTTCGTCGCTTCGCTCCTCAGAATGACAAAGTATCGCTCCTCAGACCTGTCCTTGAGGGAAGCGAAGGAATGACAAAGTGTCGTTGTAGGGTTAACTTTTAGCTTGCTTTGGTAAACTAGAAAATCTTCTATTTACGAATTCGATCTCATCTTGCCTTGTGCTTACCTCACCTCCCAACTTGGCCTCCAGGATGCTGTCAAATATATCCTTGAAAAGGGGACCCGGTTCATAACCCATTGCAATGAGATCCTTGCCCTTCAAATAGACCCTTGTTCCCTTAAGTCGGGAGAAAAAGGTGGATATGGATTTCTGTATCTTTTCACTCTTGGTTTTCGCCATACTACACAGTAAAATTTCAGTAGTAAAGGGTGAGAGAGTTTTGTATAGGGCATAGTTACTCTTATCCTTGAGCTGAGAGAGTTCCTTAAAGGCTGTGTTGACCTCTTGTCGGGTGGAAATCGCATTTACTATATCTCTGTCTTGAATCTGCATCCTCTCTATTATCTTTTTCAAGGCATCATCGCTCAAAGATGAGATTAACCCAAAAAAATATACCTTCCATCGTTCATAGGTAATACCCAGGTACAGGAGATTAAACCATACTAAAATGCCCTTTGTTCTCTTCAGCACAGCCCTTACCCCCTCTGTAAGTTTAAGCTCGGGGGAGATGAACTTCAAAAGGTCATAGTCATGCATCCTCTCTATTACCGCAACGGGATCTTCTTCCTGCAAGATCAGTTTTAGTTCCAGAAAAAGCCTTTGCCCAGGCAAATTCTCAAAGCAATGCACGTTGACAGCATTCTGAATCAGGCTTTCTGTGAGCTTGCCTATCCGGAACCCAAACCGTTGTTCGAACCTAATGGCCCTCAAAATCCTCGTAGGATCTTCAACAAAGCTAAGGTTATGAATCACCCGCAAAACCCGCTCTTTAATATCCCTCATAGCACCAAAGTGATCGAGGAGGGTACCATAATGCCCCTTGTTAAGATGAACTGCCAGGGTATTAATGGTAAAGTCTCTGCGAAAAAGATCCCGCTTCAGCGAACTCAGCCTAACTTCCGGCGGAGCAGCCGGTGATTCGTAGTGCTCTATCCTGGCAGTTGCGACGTCTATCTTAAAGCCGTCTGGCATAACCACAACCGCTGTTCCGAACTTAGGGTAACTCCTCACCCTGGCCTTCTTGTTCTGGGCAAAGGCTTTGGCCAACTTGATAGCATCTCCTTCGATAACGATATCCACGTCAAGGTTTTTCCTCTTTAGGATAACGTCTCTTACGAGACCTCCAACCAGATAGGCATTGAAGTCGAGCTCATCTGCCATCTCTCCCAGTTCCTTCAGGAGCGTTGTGATCTTAATGGGCAACCGTTCTTTGAGTAGATTTTTGATATTCTTCATCCGAACAAAGCTCGTAATCTCCTGTGAATCATAAACAAACTCAGGTGTGGATGACCTCTCTATCAGTATGTTTAAAAGGTCGGTTCTGGTAATAACTCCGAGCAGTTGGCTGTCTTGCAGTACAGGTAGAATTCTCAGCTTGCTATTGATAATCAAATCCTGTATCTGATTCAAGGTAGTTTCAGGTCCTACGTGCCTGAATTCCACATTCATGTACTCTGTTACCGGCCTCATTTCCAGGCCAAGGAAGATAGCCCTGTCCACCACCTGCCTGGAGATATATCCTTTGAGGGTTCTATTTTCATCAATAACCATCAACGTGTTGATATTGTATCTGGTTAGGGTATCACCCGCCTCTCTCATGGAAGCGTCCGGTAATATGTGGATGACAGGAGAGGTCATCATGTCTTTGGCGAATCTCTCAAAATTGATCCGGTTTAGGAGAAACCTATTAAGATCTTCCTCTGCCTGGACGAGGGTTTTATCAAGAATAGTGGCAGAGGCTGCCTGTGGATGTCCTCCACCACCAAATTCCATGGCAATTTCACCAACATTTACCTCTGGAAGCCTGCTTCTGGCAACCAGATAGACCCTGTTCTCCATCTGGGTGAGGGCAAATAAGACATTGAGATTTTCCATTTCCATAAACTTTTGAACTAAAACAGCAAAATCACCTATATACCGATCTCTCTTGGCTTTGGCTATAACCACTTCAATACCATTGATAGTGGTTCTGGTAGCAGAAGCCATCAAATCATTTAAGAGCCACACCTGCTCAGCGGTCAGCTCTCTGGTTAACATATCAGAGATCGTATTGAGCGATGCCCCCTGCTCTAGTAGCCAGGCAGCAGCCTCATGATCTTCAGGCCTCGTGGAAGAAAAGGTAAAAGATCCAGTATCTTCATAGATACCCAGTGCCATCAGAGTCGCCTCATCAGGAGTGATTTTGATACCCTTTTTCCTGATTATTTCCGTGAGTATTGATGTGCCTGCCCCGCGTTCTTGGATAGCTTCAAAATCACCCTTGATATCATCCTCAGAGGGGGGATGATGATCATATACGTGTATCTCCAATTCTTTCTTGCCCAATAGCTCTCTAAATTTGCCTATCCGCCTTTTTTGGCGTGTATCTACCAGGATGAGCCTCTTGATGTTGCTAAAATCAACATCCTTTATACGGAGGAAATCAAAGAGATAAGAGGTTGAGTGCAGAAAGAAATTCCTCAGATTCTTTTCCTGGGCACCGGGAAATACCATTTTTGCCTCGGGGTAAAGCTTTTTTGCGGCCAACATGGATGCCAAGGCATCAAAATCGGCATTCATATGGGTCGTTATTACCTCGAGGCCCGGTGTCTGTTTTGTCATCGCTTTTTCTGATGTTTTCGGCGCCATCTGTAAGGTCTTTCAAATGGTGGCTTGGGAGATTCCTGAGCAGCCTTTAATATCCTTTCTGCAAGCTCTGGAAATCCGTTATCTCCGTAAAAGGATATAGTTTCATATGCTAATCCAGCTCTGATCAAACGGACAGACAAAAGTTCCTCGTCAACAAATACGTGTGCGAGAAGCCGTCCGTATTTATCATTTTGAAAGGGAAGATATTCAACAACTGTGGCCTTTTTCAAGACATCCGCAGTCATTGCTGCCGCCTTTTGACCATAAGGCTGATCCTCAAATATCCCGTGTTCCTTATGGATAATCTCCGGTGCATCCATGCCGAGGATCCTTATGATAAAATCCTTGTAGAAAAAGGTATCTCCATCATCAGGGCGAATAGCAGACTTCTCAATTCTGATAAGGCCGTGATGTTCTCTCCGCTCCCTTTCAGCCCAAGGGTTTGAACCCCACTTCTTCAAAAAAACCGAAAGAAGACCTAAGGCAATCAATCCGGTGATGAGAATGTACTTTCGGCGAGATAACAATTGAGTTCTGCCTCCGTAAATACTAAAATGGTTTTAAATATTGATGCATTCGTAAAAAGTCGATTTTGTTCTATCCGTGAGCATTTTGGGCGCACTCGAAATGTTCAGCTAAAATGCTAAAACTCGGTATAAGTCCCTCAAACAGTTAGCATTTCTTAACGCTGAACATCCCAAGCGCTTTTCTCCCAAAGATGCTCAATCTCATTCACAAAATACTTTTTACGAGTTCGTCAAATATTCATTTATAGTATCTTATTCATTTGAAGTAAAATTAAATTATTTGTGCAATCACTCTTGTCCAAAATAAGAGATTGGTGCTGCTGAAAGAGTCTTGGATTATTGATAAGACGCTCCAATCAATTCAAGCAGTAGCAGTATGAATGACTCTGGACAAAGAGCACGCCAAGTGGAAATCAAAATATCTTGGAGAGCAATGTTGTGGACTATATTCTTGATGCATTCGTAGAAAGTCGATCTTGCTCACTGCATGAGGTAACTGTCTAAAAGGTCTGTGCTATATTGACATTTGGCAATCAATTTTTAACTTGTATGAAGAATATTCAATCAATATCCAAGGATTTTCAATGACCGACTATTCAAAGGCATCTGATGCCAAGGTTGAGATCCCTGAAGGGATCACCCTTACGACCTTTCCTGCAAGAGAGCATACCCCCCTGGTTGAATTGGAGTATCCGGAGTTCCAATCCCTCTGTCCTGTGTCAGAACGCCACGATCAAGGCGTTGCCACGATACGGTACAAACCAAAAGAGAAGATCCTGGAAGGGAAATCATTGCGGGATTATCTGACGATGTGGAGAAACAAGAGAAACTGGCAGGAATACGTGACCGAGGAAATTGCCGATCTTTTGTATAAAACCTGCGAACCGGAGTGGCTGACAGTGACCATTACCTGGGCAGCGCGGGGTGGGATAGTGGCCAAAACTACATCCACAAGGGGGAGCACGGCCATGTTATAGGCCTGCCCTGGCGCGACATTTCTGGAATACAGTGTGGTCGTTACAGTATTTCGTAAGTAAGCTCTTTGTACTGATGCTTTGCATGCCAGCCTGCCCTGGCGCGACGGGATGTGGATATCCAACTGTCTTCACTGC
>JADFWK010000124.1 GCA_015223015.1 Pseudomonadota bacterium | reverse complement strand
CCAGGCGATGTCAAAACTCGCCTTTAGGGCTCAAACAGTTGACATCGCTTATCTTCCACTTCGCCAAGATTTCTTAGCAAAAACCGTTTTAATGACCGCTCAAAGGGATTTCCGTTTGGGCAACAGCCTGTCAATGGTTTACCCCTCTTTTCTGACTGTAGCCTTATCGTCCCAAATTTTTTAACATAGTTGCCTCTTTTTTGCAAAGCCAATTTAGGGAATGATCGGGATGGTAGGGTTTTGAGATTTTGAAGTATACCTAAATCCTTGCCAAGTCTGCTATTTGATACTATCCTATTTATAAATTGAACGGAATCTTTGCTACCTGGCGGTAGGAAATTATCTGATGGTCTTTTGGGTCTATAATATAATAGCAACGGTCGGCCTTTTTTGTGCCGGTCCAGTGATTTTCCTTTGGTTCCTTATTCGAGGCTCTATAGACACCCATTTCAAGGAGCGATTGGGAATGTTGCCTCGTGGGCTTATGCCATCCAAGGGAAAGAGACCGCGGATCTGGATACATGCGGTATCTGTAGGCGAAGTAAAATTGGCGAACGTTATCGTTCGGGTGTTAAAATCGCAGAAAGGTGTATTCTCACTTGTTCTCTCCACTACCACCAGCAGTGGGAGGGAAACTGCTCGTAAGACTATGCCAACAGATACTATCGTCATTTATACCCCAATTGATGTATGGTGGTGTGTTAAGCGTTCTTTACACAGGGCGTCTCCTGACCTCTTCATAAACTTAGAGACAGAGATCTGGCCAAATCTTCTATGGGCATGTAAGAAATTGAACATCCCGGCATTTCTGATAAACGGGCGCATTTCCGTGAGATCGATAGGTACCTACAAGCGGCTGAGGTTTCTGATGGAAGATGTTCTTTCTGCTTATAGGCTCCTTTCCATGATTAGCACGTCCGATGCTCAGAGGATGCTGGCCATAGGAGCTGAGCCGGATAAAGTAGTGGTGGGAGGAAATGCCAAATATGATCTCTTAATAGATGAGGCCCGGCCGGAATTATCTCAGAAGATGGCCCAGATATACAAAATTGATAAGAAAAGACCTGTTTTCATAGCAGGAAGTACGAGAGCGGGGGAAGAAGAGATCATCATTGAAGCCTATTTGGACCTGCTTAAAACCTACCCGGAGATGATCCTGATCATTGCACCCAGACATTCAAAGAGGTGCGGGAATATTGAGTCTCTCCTCCGGTCCCGCAGCTTAAATTACTGTTTGAGAAGTAGCCTGGAAAATGATACTAAGAAAGATCTTGATCCCAGCGTTATTCTTGTGAATAAACTGGGAGAGCTTTTTGGGCTCTATAGCTTGGGAACAGTAATTTTTTGCGGTGCCAGCCTTGTGCCCCTTGGCGGGCAAAACATATTGGAAGCGGCTGTTTGGGGCAAGCCAGTTATGTATGGCCCTTCAATGGAGGATTTCTTGGAAGCTACAGAGCTTTTAGACAAGGTAGGTGCAGGCTTTCGGGTGGAGAATAGGTATGATTTGGTAAAGACGGCCACATGGCTCCTGGAAAATCCAGATGAGTCTGATCGCTTAGGGAGGCTTGCCCGGGATGAAATCGAAAGCTATATTGATTCTACCAGAAAACAGATAGAGGATATTTTTTGCTCCCTCCCTTAGAAGAGAACAGGGAAAGAATGGAAACCGAAGAAAGAGTGTTGGCAGGCAAGGTAAAAGCCATATGAAAAAAGGTTTGAGCGTGATTAAACAGGCCAGAGAGGTGTTAGAGATTGAGGCTCAGGGGATCCTCAATCTAATTGAGAGGATCGGGACGGAGTTTGAGCAAGCTGTGGAGATGATTCTCGGGAGTAAAGGACGGGTAATCTTCACCGGAATGGGTAAATCGGGCATAGTTGGAAGAAAGATCGCAGCAACACTGAACAGTACGGGTACCCCTTCACTCTTTCTGCACTCGGCAGAGGCAATCCACGGTGATTTGGGTATGGTTACCGCTGATGATATCGTCATTGCAATATCAAACAGCGGCTACACAAAGGAACTGACCACCATTATACCTACACTGAAGAATCTCGGTGCAAAACTTATCGCCTTTACCGGAGATCCGGAATCGCCCGTAGCACGGGAAAGCGATCTGCTTATAAATGTGGGGGTCGATAGAGAGGCGTGTCCCTTGGGTCTGGCGCCTACAAGCAGCACAACTGCTGCCTTAGCCATGGGTGATGCACTAGCTGTTGTTCTTATCAACAGAAGGCGGTTTAATAGCAAGGACTTCAAACGGTTTCACCCAGGTGGTAGCTTGGGAGACAGGCTTTCGGTCAAGATCAAGGAAGTCATGGTTACCGGTGAGGAGATACCGCTCGTTTGTATAGGTCAAACGATGGAGGAGACCCTTTCTGAGATCGACCGAAAAGACCTCGGCGCATCCCTGGTGGTCGATGATGGTCTCGTTTTACAGGGAGTCGTCACCGATGGTGACATCAGGAGATCTCTTTTGCAGCGGAGAGACATCATGGGATTGCAGGTGGAAGAGGTAATGTCAATATCGCCAAAGACGCTCGATGAGGAGAAAACGGCAGCAGACGCAGTGGCATTAATGGAATACCATGGTATCACCGTGTTACCTATTGTGGATAAAGCAAAAAGGGTAAAAGGCATTGTTCATTTACATGGGCTTTTAGGTGGGAAAGAATTTAGGTTAAATGGAAGCTAACAAGTTACCTAAAGGACTTATAGTCGATCTGGTTACCCCCCTTACGGATACGGGAGTCATTGATATAGAGGGCCTCAATGCTCTTCTAGCAAAGGTTCTGCCTCATGCCGACGGAATACTCTTGGCAGGTCCCCAGATGGGGGAGGGCAGGGGTCTTGATCTGCAGTTAAAAATGGAGCTGCTTGAAAAAGCGAGCGCCTTTGTTCAGGGGAAGGTCCCCCTGTTTTTTTGGATCAGTGAAGATTCAATAGAGGCAACCAGAGAGCTCCTCGACCACCTTAAAGGTATCTTGGAATCAACTGGTTATAGCGGTATGGTTTTTTGGCTTGACTCCCCGCTTGTTTATCATAGCAACAGGGGCCTGTATCGATACTATCAAGACCTTACTGCGATGACAGGTCGTCCTTTTGTTCTCTGTAACGATGCCGGGCTGATTAAACTGTTGGAAAAGCAGTTGAAGCGGGGTAACATCAGGACAAATATCCTTAAGGATTTAAGCAGGATAGAGAAGATTATGGCACTGGTTTTTCGCGGCTCCCTTACCCGGGTGAATAATTACCAAAAGGCCCTTAATAAGAGGCCGGATTTCAAGATCTATGATGGCGATGAGGCACGGTTCTTAGAGCATCCCAGTATGAGTGGAATAGTTTCTATGGGTGCGAATTTGGCACCAAGAATCTGGAGTACAGTTACAAGGGCCTCGCTGGGGGTGCTGGAAGAAGGTGAAAGGAAACCTGGTTATGTAAGTCAGATCTGGGAGATGGGGCAATTTCTAAAAGACCTCATGGACATGTATCGGCGCAATCCAGTTTGGACAGTAAAGAAGGCCCTCTCTGATCTCAAAATTATCAAATCCCCTGCCTGCACAGCGGTGACCGAGCCCTTTCAGGAAAAGGAAAGCCTACTTTCCGAGTTTATCGCAAAGCACCATATAGAGTAATCATCTGCTGTTCATCTCTTCCCGAAGCTCCTCTAGACGTCTATATAAGCCAAGATCTTAACATTTATCCGCCAGACTTCGGGCGGATTAAGGTCAAGTTTATGCGGTAAAATGAAATCACGATTCTATAGGGACTTCGAAAT
>JADFWK010000123.1 GCA_015223015.1 Pseudomonadota bacterium | reverse complement strand
GAGAATGCGGAGGGGGCAAGTATCCCCCGTTGATAAGTTGTAGAAAAGACCAGGCTGGGAGCCTCGGAACAGAGGAAAAGACCTCATGACCATCCCGATATTGCAAACTATTTGATGCTCTCAGTGGTATCACAACCAGCACGATTCGCGATGAACGGTGAATAGAGGGTAAGATATTTCACCACCGAAGATGCAGACTGCGGAATGATCTCTTTGATTACTGGGGGAGGAATTGTTGGCTTGATGAAAACTGATATAGAATTAGTAGAGAATCTGGAGCAAATCCTTTCCACTCTGCGGCATGAGCTGGGTAATTCAGTGAATTCGCTGAAAATCACCCTTGATGTCTTGCGCGAGAACTACGACCTGTTTGATGATGCCAAGAAGAAAGAGTATCTGAAGAGAGGGGCAAGGCTCTTGGCACGGCAGCAGCAATTGGTTGATGCCATGAAGTCTTACTCTCAATTCAAAGTGAAGGAGCAAAAAGAGATCGCATTCGCTTCTTTTTGGAAACACTTCCTGAGCTCGGCGTCCAGTAGAGTTGAGCGCGAAAACATTAAACTCATCCATCATCGTGAGGTGGAGTCCTGCCTGATCATGGGAGACAGCGCAGCCCTTAACAAGATCATGGCCAGCATTGTTGAGAACGCCATGGAGGCAGTGGAAGGTATGGATGATCCCGTAATAGAATTGAAGGTCTCGAAGACGAATAGTTCTCTCAAGATAGTGGTGGAGGACAATGGATCCGGCATCGGAAAAAATGACATGCCGCGGGTTTTCACACCCCTCTTTACCACCAAACCTGGAAAGATGGGGATGGGACTGCCGATTGCCCGGAAACTCTTGCTGGAGATGGAGGGCAGAATAAAAGTGGACAGCGTTTTCGGTAGCGGCACCAAAGCCAGAGTATGGCTTAAAAGTGTTCGTGGCGAAGAAAGAGGGGCATAAGCAAAATTATTCGCCTTCGCCAGAATACCCTGCAGCTTGTCGAAGTAAAGCGGAGATCCCGCTTGCGGGGCTGCGGGGAGGTTCATTAGCTCGTAGGAGATAGGCCATTGACCTATATGCTCGGTCAAGAACAGCTCGATGCCATAGAACAGGTGTTGTTAGAGGATCTCTTTGATGTTGGGGTTAACTGCATTTTTTTGATCGATATGGCAGGCAATGTTATTGCCAACTTTGATAATGGCGAAATCAAGCACGATATTTACTCGCTAGCGGCCTTAGCCGCGGGCAATTTTGCGGCGGTGAGCACTATGGCTAAAATTGTTGGGGAAGATGAGTTCTCTTTACTCTTTCATAAAGGAGAAAAGGAGAGCATACACTTCAGCAAAGTTTTGACGGATTTCTTACTGATCACTATTTTTAGTAAGGGGATATCTTTGGGTTTTTTGCGGTTGAAGGTGGCTGAGGCTACGGAAAAGATCAAGAAGATTTTGGAACACTCCTGTGCTCCATAGCCTGACTCTCTCTTAGCGTGCAGCGTGCAGCGATGAACAGGGGTGGGGTGATTACGGTTCTTTTGTGAGGTATCTGTTGATGGCATTTGTAAACCTGAAGAAAAAAGAGGTTCAGGCAAAAATAGTCTACTATGGTCCAGGGAGGGGAGGAAAGACCACCAATCTGGAATATATATACACTAAATTCAGAAGTCGCATAAAAACAGAGATGGTTACCATCAAAACACATGGGGACCGAACCCTTTTTTTCGATTTCCTTCCCTTTAATGTAGGAAAAATCAGGGAATATGATGTGAAAATCCAGCTATACACGGTACCTGGACAAGTCAAGTATGATGCTACCCGGAGACTGGTTTTGAGAGGGGTTGATGGAATTGTTTTTGTGGCAGACTCGATGGCAGTGAGAAGAGAAAAAAATATTCTTTCCCTCAGGAATCTTCAGAAAAATTTGGCCACTTTCAGGAAGAGTATTTTCAAGACCCCCATTGTTTTACAATACAACAAAAAGGATCTGGAGGAACAGGGTATCCCGCTTTTGCCCCTGCAAACACTTGAAAAAGACCTTAACAGTCAGCTAAAAGCGCCTTCTTTTGAAGCGAGCGCTCTGATGGGAATGAATGTTGTGCCGACCTTGAAAAAAATTATATCAATGACCATGGCTTCTTTGCTCATGGAACTGAAATAGGAGGTGATGGAATGGCCTTACAAAAAGATGGTACCGTGGATTGTGGGGTGGAAGCAGACCCCAAAGATCTTTTTGGACACGGCAATGAGAGCCTTGACTCTGTGGAGGATACCGGTGATCCTGAGGTTACTCCCCTCACGGAGTTAAAGTCTATCGTTTTGTCACTTGACTGGGAGATTACCGATGAAATCATGAGTCGGTTTGTTAAAGAGATAGACAAATTAAAAGATACATACCGAGATGATGAAATCCTTGTATCATTTCTCGGTCTCCTTGATTCGGTGGGAAAATATATCAAGACCCACAAAGCGAAAGCCCATCCGAATGCCAGCAAATTATTGAACTCCGCCTATATGAGCCTGGAGAAGGTAATCGTCTCCAAAGACATCACAGAGCCTGAAAAAAATAGAATACTCGCAAATCAGCTGAAAAGCTTTAAAAGATTAATGGAGCAGATCGCGCTGAGAAAGGCCGCCTCAGATGGAAAAAAAGGGTTGAAGCCGCCTGATGAGGCGAGGGTGACGCCACAAGAACCGAAAGAGGATCAGGCTATCCAACAGAAAGAGGAGAGGTCACCTGAGGAGGCGAAGGAGACACAGCTCGAACCCCATGAAGGTCGTGTAAGTCCCGATGAGAGCCTTAGGTTAGCCGTAGATGAACTCAAACAGTTGATTCAGGAGGAGTTCAAGGCATTGAGGGAAGAGCTACGCCAACTGCGGGAAAGCAAGGAGAGGCTAATCTAGACGTATAATTTGTGGCTCTGGGATCAGGGAGCCGTACCTTTTGTGGTCTGTCCATGACTGGCCGATTGATCCATCGGAGGCAACGGAGTGAATATTCTATCCGGTGATATATCTGGTTTGGTTTTTAAGCGTGCTGACCGGGGAGACCTTGGAGAGTTTTCTCTTGACAGTCATATGCTCAGTGTACTCGTGGAGTTAGATGGCAGGAGGGGTCTTGGCTCAGTAGCAAAAAAGGCAGGCCTGGATATGGGTACCGTGAAGGGGGTGATCTTCAGGCTTCTAAAGCTTAAGCTCATCAGACCTGAGGGAAGGCGTATCTCGGTACTTGGCAGGGACTTTTTCGATTATCTTAATGTTCAATTGTCTCTAGCCTTGGGACCAATAGCTGAATTGCTGATTGAGGAAGCAGTGACTGATCTGGATCATAGTAAGAATGAATTGCCAAGGCACCGGGCAGCAGAACTCGTGAATCTCCTTGCCCGCGAGATTCGACGTGAGGAAAAAAGGATCGTCTTTCAACAGAATATGGTTAAGAAAATCAAGGAAATAGGGGCGTGATACCTCGATCGATCAGTTCTCATTGTCTTACCGGCAAGGTAAAACAGGGCAAATTGGCAAGCGGGTGTCTACAAGACAGAGGAAAAAAGTAAAAGATAAGGAGATTGCCTCATGATCGTTTCATGTGAGGAATGCGGGAAACAGTATAGGATAGATACAGAGAAAATAAGAGGTCAGAGGGCCCGGTTTAGATGCAAGGCTTGTGGGTTTGTTATATTAGTTAATAAACCGAGCGCAGTGGCAGATGAGCCTCTGAAACCTGCCCGTCCCACCCTCACGCTCAGGAAGCAGAAGCCAACTGGCCCACCAAAGGAGGAGCCCGAACCTGCTCAAACAGAGGCGCCAAAAGTACCCCCCATCAAGTTGAAAGGGATTGGTCTGAAGGGGAAGTTGATGTTTTTTCTCCTCGTCCCCCTTATTCTGGGCTTGGCCATCGGTGCCTTTTTTTCACTGAAGCACATGGTCGGCCTGAGTGGCCTCATCACCGAGGAAAGCTCGAGAATCGTTACTCAAATGGCAGAGAGACAGATTGCCGAGCATGCTCGGGCAGTGGCCCTCCAGGTCGGTCTTTATCTTCTGAGCCATCCAGAATTGAGGAGAGGGAGATTTCAGAAAGATGCAGAGCTGAAAAAAATTGCGGTACAGAAGGTGGGATCCACTGGATATACTGCATTGCATGCGGTACCGGACAAGAATGGGATCTGGAGAAACTGGGCCCATGCTAACCCCAAAATCGTTGGCATTGATATGAGTACGCTCAAAAAACCCATGGGGAAAGCATTCTACGGATTTTGGAAGGTTTTTAGCGCTGGTAAAGAGGGAAAGGAATCGAGCGGGTATTACACATGGCAGGACGCTGACGGCAGGTTTCGGGATAAATTTATGGTGTGTGCGCCGGTAAAAGGTACACCATATTATGTGGCAAGCACCACGTACCTGGATGAGTTTACTCGTCCAGTAGAAAAAGTTAAGGCACGAAGCCAGAAAATAGCCAAGAGAGTCCGAAACATTAATGCAGGCGTTATGTTAGGAACTATCGTACTTATCGGCCTGATCGTTTTCTTTTATGGCCGGAAGGTAACAGGTAATATCAGACGTCTTTCTGAGGTTGCCGACCGGATTAGTGTTGGCGAGCTGGATGCCGAGATCGATGTTAAATCTAAGGATGAAATCGGGGAATTAGCCGAGGCAATCTCGCGAATGCAGGACAGCCTTCGTCTATCTATAGAACGGCTGCGACATCGGCACTAGATGTCTATATAGGCTAAGATCTTAACATTTATCCGCCAGACTTCGGGCGGATTAATGTCAAGTTTTTTGCTGGTTATTTGGGCAACGGTTAGGGTAACGAAGCCCGTATCGGTAACGGTTAAGGTAACGTGGAAATAAGAAGACCAATGACGTTACCGAAAAACGAAACGGGCATCCCCGACAGTATAGTCGGGACAGGCTCCACCGTAACCCATAAACATTACTGAGTATTTCGTATTTTCTTACTGACATCGTGCCTTGTCGGTTTGCCCGCCGCGGGCCGGGAAGGCAGAGGCTCGCTAGATCTGATGCGGGTTTTTGAGAGGGGATCATGATCATAATTCCCAGAGAAAAGCCGGTACTCGAAAATCTGAATAGTTATTATGTTGATGTCCCAAAACTTGTTGAGCACTGTAAAGGTGAGTTCGGTTCCGGATGTATCCACTTAGAATCCCCGAGGATTGAAGGGGTTGTTTTCTTTGATAACGATGAACTCTTGAACAGTATTTTCAAAAACAAAGAAGGGCAGATAGAGGGTCAGGCAGCCTTAGATAGTCTTATTGAAGCAGCGGCGGAACACAATTTTACCATCCATGTGTATAAAATAGACCCGAAGAAGATTTACTTCTGGTCCAATATACCAACTGCAAAAGAAATCTATAATGATCTCAGGACAGAGTTTACTGATCTTGAAGGACTGATACAAGAGATGAACTCGGAGAAACTGACCGGTTACATTGATGTCTCCATTGACAAAGGGAAAGAAAATGGTCTGGTCTTTTTTGACAAGGGGCAGATCATAGGTGGGTCCTATTCCTGGAACAATGGAGAGGTGAATGGTTCAAAAGGGAGTCAGGAGCTTCTTATTCAGAAAGCAAAGGAGTCAAGCGGGATCTTTCGTGTCAGCAAGATATCCTTCCCAACAGACGAAGTGAAGACTGAGTCTAAAGACATCCGAAAGGAGCCTTCACGAAACAGCATCACCATGCTGGGGGAGCTATTAGGTATATTTGAAAGGGTGATCGGGTCTAATAAGAAGGTTAAAGTAAACTTCAATACCTTGCTGAAAAAGAAATTTGTTGAAAAGGCAGATGAATATGCCTTCCTAGACCCCTTTACTGCTGAATTTATCTATGCTGATCGGAAGATTACCTTTGCCGGGGATACCAGCGATGAGAAACTGGCAAGGGGAGTGACGGAATCTGTTAAGGAATTGGCAGAGGAATTGGGAGTGCTTCCTGAGGTGAGAAATGAGTGTATGTTTTGGACTCAGAAACACCAGAGAGAACTTGGGAGAATCGGTTTCAGTTTTTGACAGGCTGTTGCCGAAATCCCTTTTCTCTTGGTCTAAAACGTTTTTTGATAAATCTAAGGCTCCCTCCAGGCGATGTCAAAACTCGCCCTTAGGGCAGGGTCGCGTTATAGTTAAACCTAACCTATTGATTCTTAAGCTTCTTGCAGGGCATGGGTGTCTTTTTTTTGGATTATGCCCCACATAGTT
>JADFWK010000122.1 GCA_015223015.1 Pseudomonadota bacterium | reverse complement strand
TGGTGCCTTGGTGCCTTTGTGGCAAGATACCTGAGTAATCACAGAATATGTAGAAAAGGGCGTGGTGAATACCACGCCCTTTGTTCATTTACTTCAGGCCAACCTCTTTATAGTATCGCATGGCACCCGGATGAATCGGTGCGCTCAAGGCCTCCAGCATGTTCTGTCTAGTTAGGATACCGTAGGCTGGGTGCAACTTCTTGAATGCCTCCAGATTGTCAAAAACCTCCTTGGTGATCGCATACACGACATCATCAGGCATGTCGGCACTCGTACAAAATGTTGTTTTCACAGCAAAGGTATCAACATTTTCCTTGTTTGTCGCCATGGGATAAAATTCCATCGGAATATAGGCCTTTGCATAAAAGGGCCACTTGGCAACCAGTTTATCGATACATGCACCTGTTACGGGAACAAAATGCACCTTTCTTCTTCCACTGGTAGCCGCTTTAATGGACCCGTTAGGGTGACCTACGGTGTAGAAAAAGGCGTCGATTCTTCCATCCTGAAGGAACTTGGCCGACTCATCAGCCTTGAGGCCCTCAGCCCTCAAGTCCTTTTTCCAATCTATACCACAGGCCTTCATAGCATCTGTCGAATTGCCCCTCTGGCCAGAGCCAGGGTTTCCAATATTGACATGTTTCCCTTTAATATCCATAAAGGTCTCAATCCCCGTGTCATCTCCAGCCACCAGTACTATGGATTCGGGGTGAAAACTGCAGATAGCGCGAAGATTTTTCTGTGGCCCCTTGTCTTTCCAGTCCTTGATGCCATTCCATGCCTGGTACTGCCGGTCAGACTGAACTAAGCCAAACTCGAGGTCACCGGCCATGATCGCATTGACATTAAACACCGAACCCCCCGTGGACTCGACAGTCACCCTGAGATTATATATCTTCCTTTTCTTGTTAACGATCTTACCAATAGCACCACCGGTGGGGTAATAAACACCGGTTACACCACCGGTTCCGATGGTAACATAAGTGACTTTGGCTGGGCATGTTTCTACAGCACCAAATGAAAACACCAGAACCACTGCCGCAGCTAAACCAAATAGCAATACCTTTTTCATTCTCTCCTCCTTTAAAAAATATTGGTTTGTCTTGCGTTGTTTCTTGCCCCAAAAATTGATTGATTCACCTCCTTTCTCGTAGAATTTTGCCACCAAGCCTGCCCTGGCGCGACGGGATGTGGATATGCAACTGCTTTCCCTGCTTATGAATGCCTCACTTTCCATCACCGCATCTTGACATGCCAGGCCTGCCCGCCATAAGTCTGGCGGGTCTGGGCCAGGGACACAAAGCCTTTCGGCCGTGAGCTCAAGGCCGAACGGCCACCAACTCCAATTGTCAATTTTCAATTTTTTGGTCTTGGTATGTTAGTGGCTGAATAATTACAAATTTTCTATGAAATATAGGTTTGGAATTCATCCAAAGTGGTTTCGAGTTTATTTAAGGCAGATATAGCCTGATCTTTCTTCCGTAAGGCTATTGCCGTAATTAAGGCATTTATGAGACTCATGGGGGCGGTGTAGGATTCTATATACGTTGGGATATTTGTACTTGCAACAAGGGTCACATCGGCTAGTTTGGCTACAGGGGATAGCTCGCTATTCGTCAGGGCAATAACAGAGCCTGCCCTTTTCTTGATCTTCTCTGCAATATCAAACGACTCCCGGGTATATCGTCTAAAACTGATTACCACGAGAACATCATCTTTCGTCACTCCGAGAACCTGTTCAGGCATATCACCGATCCCTGGTTTAATCAGTATTACCCTGTCCAAAAAAAACCTGAGATCAAAAGTCAGATAGAAGGCCAAAGCATAGCTGGATCTCAGCCCGAGAACATATATAGATCTGGCTGAGCACAATTCGTTCACTGCCTGTTCAAACAATTGATCGGAAATTGTGGCTGTTAGTGTTTGGATATTTTCTATATCGCCTTGCAATATCTCAGAAAAGACATTGCCGCGGGCTTTCAAATCTTCTGCTGATTCAGCCAACCTTTGGGTGGTAGAAAAGCTCTCTAAGACCTGCCGGGCAATTTCTCTCTTAAATTCTGAGAACCCAGAAAATCCAAGGTTAGTCAAAAATCGAGTTACCGTAGCCTCCGATACATTGGCTGTCTTTGCGATCTGAAAGGAGTTTAGAAGAAACGCCTCATTAATGTTATGATACACATACTGGGCAACTTTCCGCTGGCTTGGTGTTAATTCCTGGAAGGTGTCGGAGATTTTGGCGAGGATATTTTCCATCGATTATTGGTGAAATTTTTTCATCAAGTTCCAATTTAATGAAAACTCCTCTTCCCCTTATTATTTCTTTCCACCCTTGTCAAGCTTTTTTCTTACACGCGGAAACTTTTTGACTTCACTTTCTGTATTGTGATAGATTCCCTTCGGTTCATCATCAGGGCTTGTTTTCGGTCTTGCCTTGTTACCTGGTGAATGTTTCAATTTGAGAGTTTTGTAACAATCTCGTTGACAAAGCTGGAACCCAGAACCTATAACTTAGCAACGTCAAAAAGACCTGTTACTACCCAAAGCGTCAAATAGTTTGCAATACCGGGAGGGGCATGAGGTCTTTTCTACTGTGACCATCCTACACCCTTCTCGGTCATGTACAATGCAAACAATAAAATGCTTTGTTTAGTGTCTTGGCTACCCTATTGACGGGGTGTTGCCCAAACGAAAATCCTAAGATTACAAATTATCATTTGAGGCATCATGAAGAAACCTGTGGTTGGATCAGCGCTGGTCGTTGGTGGCGGGATCACCGGGATGCAGACCTCTTTGGATCTGGCTGACTCGGGTTACTACGTCTACCTTGTTGAAACATCCTCATCTATTGGTGGCGTTATGGCCCAGTTGGATAAGACCTTCCCCACCAATGACTGTGCCATGTGAATTATCTCACCCAAACTGGTCGAGGTCGGCCGGCACATCAATATTGAGTTGCTCACCCTCTCAGAGGTAAAGGCA
>JADFWK010000121.1 GCA_015223015.1 Pseudomonadota bacterium | reverse complement strand
TTAAAGCTAGCAGCTGAGGTGATTCAAGACTTTCCTTACGCCCTTCAGTTGCGCTATCTTCAAACCCTGAGAGAGGTTTCAGCTGAGAGCAATTCAACGACCCTCTTTCCGATTCCAATCGATCTGTTTGAACCATTTTTTAAGAAGAATAAATCAGAGTAACCGGTGGGTCAAGCGGATACTCTTGCCCAGGCAAATTTGCCGTCTCCCCTTTTTTTGCATTTCTGGCCCAGCTTTTTCATCCCTGCCAATTCAGCAGAGGGGCAAGGATCAAAACCTCCTGATAGAAGACGTCTAGCTTATTGAGTAAAAAGGATTTGATGCCATAGAATAGAAACTTATTGTGATACAGTGGAAGGACTATCTTGAGTCGAGACGATCTAATCCAACTTGAAGGCGTAGTGACCAAAGTTCTGGGTTATGGAATCGTGGAAGTTGAATGCGACGATAATGCTATTGTGAGGGCTGCTCTTTGCGGACGGATGAAAAAGAGGAGAATTAAGGTGATGAAAGGTGATCGAGTCCAGGTAAGAGTCTCGCCATATGATACCTCACACGGGTTAATTACCTGGCGCGTTAGATGATAAAGGAATGGAACCGTGGCTCGAAGTCCAGGTTATTCCGAAGGGACCCACTTTCCTGTGCCAAAAACTAGTGAGGTGCAGAAAATATCTGAAAAGAGCCAAAAGGATAGAAAGAAACGATAGTCAAATGCTGATACCTATTGTGGTAGAACAAACATCGAGGGGTGAGAGGGCCTATGATATTTACTCACGCCTTCTCAAGGATAGGATTATCTTTATGGGTGAACAGGTAACTGATGACATGGCAAATATTATTATCGCCCAGTTTCTGTTTCTGGAATCTGAAGACCCGGATAAGGATATAAATCTGTATATTAATTCCCCTGGGGGCTCGATTACGGCAGGGCTTGCCATCTATGATACTATGCAATATGTAAAACCTGATCTTACTACAATCTGCACCGGACAAGCCAGCAGCATGGCGGCTCTTTTGTTAGCTGCTGGCACTAAAGGAAAACGGTTTGCATTACCACATTCCAGGATCATGATACATCAACCGATGGGTGCAACACAGGGACAGGCCACGGATATAGATATACAGGCAAAGGAGATAATGAGGCTCAAAAAGGCCATCAATGAACTCTTTGCCCTGCACACAGGCCAGGATAAAGAAAAGATAGGGAATGATACCGAAAGGGATTTCTTCATGAGTGGCCATGAGGCGCTGGAGTATGGTATTGTAGATAAGGTGATTACAAAAAGGGAAATGGTAAGCATAGGAAAAAATAATAAAAAAAAGAACATCCGCGCTGTTGACTGAGAATGACTCCTGCCTGCCTTTCCCTTCCTGCCTTCTGATTAGTTTCGCCCTTTGGTCTCTGCTGCACGATATCATCTGTTTGATCTGTCGATGCATCCGATATATATGCTGGATTTGAAATCAGTCATCCTGCTTTGCCATGATCACGTTATTCAACCACCATCAATTTGAAGTGTGCACTAAGCTTGACATAAGTATCTTGAGCCAACTAAAGAGAGCGAGCAAAGGTGGCTGGGTTAACAGAAAGGTAATGGTAGAACCATGAGTATAACCTTCAAAAAAATAGAGTCCAAAACCCGCTTCCTTAACCCATTTAAGGAATTCTCTCTGGATGAAATTCCCTTTGAGATACGCTTTGACCCTCTGACAGGAGAGACAGGTCGCGTCTACGATCTCCAGTACAAGCCTCCTGAGCGGTCTGATCTAGAACAGACGATTCAACGATCTAAGGAGATGTTTTGTCCTTTTTGTCCTGAGTCACTAGAAAAATCAACTCCTCTATTTCCAAAAGGGTTTATTCCAGAAGGAAGGATAACTGAAGGCGAGGCTACCCTCATACCGAATCTTGTTCCTTTCGATACATACGCCGGGGTCTCGGTCGTGTCCAGGGAACACTATCTGGGAATAGAGGATTTGAACCCAGAGAAATTAAAGGATTCCTTTTCTGCCACCCTGTTATTTGTCCAAAGGGTAGTTGATTTTGATCCCCAGGTACAATTCTTCTCCATCAACTGGAACTATATGCCTGAGTCTGGATCAAGTTTGGTTCATCCTCACCTGCAGGTGAACTGCGGTTATGTTCCTACCAATCATCACAGGGCCCAGATTGAGGGATGCACAAGATACCTCAATGAAAATGGAAGAAGCTTCTGGAAGGATTTCATAAGTGCAGAGAAAAAATCCGGAGAGCGGTATATTGGTGAGATTGGATCTACCTTTTGGGTCATGAGCTTTGTGCCCCAGACCTTTTTGCCCGATGTCTGGTGCATTTTCCCTGAGCACTACTCCCTGATTCAACTGGGGATGGGAGAGCTTGGCTCATTTCTTCAAGGGCTCTCAAGGATCATACAGTACTTCGGGCAAAAGGATATTCCCTCCTTCAATATGTCGATCTTCTCGCACAAGGAAGATGAAGATTTCAGGATCAACGCCAGGATCTGTCCTCGGCTCCTTCCGCGGCCTATCGGCAATAGCGATCGGGCCTATCTGCAAACGCTGCATAAGGAATCATATACCGTTAGGCCTCCGGAATCCGTGTGTCCTGAATTGAGAGAATTCTTTAACAGATGATCAGCTCAGCCTTTGTCTCAAATAGGTATACCTTTTTTGGGTCTTGTTATTGTTGACCCCGATTGCCAGAGCTTTCCTGGTGCCAATCATCACCACCAATTTCCTGCCTCTGGTCACGGCTGTGTAAATCAAATTGCGTTGCAGAAGCACATAGTGCTGGGTGAACACGGGGATAATCACGGCTGGATACTCACTGCCTTGAGATTTGTGCACCGACACAGCATAGGCCAATACTATTTCGTCCAGATCCGGGTACCCATACGGTACATCTCTGCCGTCGAAAGAAATAATCACCTCCATGTTTTCGGAGTCTATCCTGGTTATCCTCCCAATATCACCATTGAACACTTCTTTATCGTAATTGTTTTTGACCTGCATCACTTTGTCGCCCATGCGAAAGTTTCTGGTGCCCCGTATTACTCCATCTCCCCCTGGGTTGAGCGCGTTTTGCAATTCCGTATTGAGATTCCCAACCCCCACAACGCCCTTATGCATTGGCGTAAGCACTTGAATGTGATCAATAGGATCAAACCCGAAGCGACTTGGAACACGCTCTTTTGTAAGCTCAATTATGATTTTGAGCGCCTCTTCCGGGTCTTCCTGCTCGACAAAATAAAAATCATCCTTGGGCCCAGAAGGCTTTAGTGATGGAACCAGGCCGTGATTGATCTTATGGGCATTGACGATAATCATGCTCTCCTTGGCCTGGCGAAAGATCTCGTTCAATTCCACCACTGGCACTGAACCAGATGAAATAATATCTTTGAGAACGTTTCCAGCCGCAACTGAGGGTAGTTGATTTACATCCCCTACCAGGATAAAGGTAGCCGCAGCAGGAATAGCCTTGAGGAGATGGTGCATGAGGATGGTATCGATCATTGAGGCCTCATCAACGATCAGAATGTCGCAGTCGAGCGGTTTTTCCTCATTCCTCAGGAATTGCCCCTTCTGAATGCTGTACTCCAGCATCCGGTGAATAGTCTTGGCCTCATGACCGGTAGCCTCGTTCATACGCTTGGCGGCCCTTCCGGTAGGGGCGGCGAGCATAATCTTCACCCCGAGCTTTGAAAAGATCTTAAGAATAGCACTGATGATGGTTGTTTTACCGGTACCAGGCCCACCTGTGATGACCATCACCTTATTATCAACTGCGCATCTTATCGCCTCCACCTGCTTTTTTGCCAGGATGATAGCAAGTTGCCGTTGTACCCACTCTATGGCTTTATCTGAATCGATCTTCCGAACTAATTTGGGAGTCTTTATCAGGGTTTTCATCCGGGTGACAATACTGGTTTCAGAAAGGTGAAACTTGGCAAGGTAAACGGCCCTGTTGTTTTTCCTGGAATCTCCGGTTTCCTCCTTCCCTAGGTCCTCCATGACAATCAATTGGTGAAAGCTGATGACATCAATTGCCCTGACAATGACCTCCCGATCCACCTCGAGGATCTCCTGACACCTCTGAACCAGTAATTCATAGGGATAATAGACATGACCTTCATCAGAGAGTTGGTAAAGGGCATAGAGAATGCCTGCCTCCGCCCTTACCCCAGAGTCTTTGGGAAACCCCAGTTTCTCTGCAATACGATCGGCAGTCAGAAACCCGATACCGAAAATGTCTGTTGCAAGGCGGTATGGGTTTTCCTTTACAACCCTAATTGACCGGTTTCCATAGTGTTTGAATATCTTCGTAGCATAGCCTGAACCGACCCCATGGCTTTGGAGAAAGATCATAACCTCTCGGATCTCTTTCTGCTCCTCCCAGGCCTTTCTGAGCATCCCGATTCGCTTTGTGCCAATACCATCAACCTCCCCCAGTTTCTCGGTCTCGCTTTCGATGACATCGAGGGTGTTTTTGCCAAACTTTCCAACAATTCGCTTGGCCATAATGGGGCCGATGCCCTTGATGAGACCAGAGCCAAGATACCTTTCTATTCCGTAAACGGATGCGGGAACCAGGGATTTGTAGTGAACGACTTTAAACTGCTCGCCATACCGGGCATGATTAATCCACTCGCCGCTCATTTTAATGATTTCACCAGGCGCAGGCGCTATCAGGTTTCCAACCACAGTCACGAGATCCCGCTGTCCCTCGACCCTCACCTTGGCAACGGTGAAACCGGTTTCATCGTTGGTGTATGTTATTCTTTCAATCTGACCTTGGAGAAACACGTTCATGCCTTTGCCTGTTTTTGTTTTTTTTATACCATAATCAATCATGAATAGCGACAGGGGGCCTTTAGCACCTTCCCTTTTGCTCAACACATACCAGCTAGCGAAGCTTCGCCTCAAACCGACCAGGAATGAGGAAATAAATAAATCCTAAATCCTAATATCGAATAAGGGGAAAATACTA
>JADFWK010000120.1 GCA_015223015.1 Pseudomonadota bacterium | reverse complement strand
CTCAGACCTGTCCTCGAGCGAAGCGAAGGAATGACAAAGTGTCGTTGTAGGCATAATCCAAAAAAAAGATACCCATACCCTGGACTTTGACGTTGCCCTGGAAAAGTGAGGCGATGCCTTGACACGTGTGGGTTGT
Organism: Pseudomonadota bacterium; assembly: GCA_015223015.1. Classification (GTDB taxonomy): domain Bacteria; phylum Desulfobacterota; class DSM-4660; order Desulfatiglandales; family B25-G16; genus JADFWK01. The sequence continues at coordinate 23,775 of JADFWK010000120.1, read as the reverse complement.
TGCAGTAGGTTTGTAGGAGGTGGCGCTGTTTTTTTTGACAAAAATGTCCCTATGTTATCAGGGCCTTTCTTGGATAGGATGAGAGGCATGGGAGTTCAAGAATCATGAAAGAAGCAATGCTCTATGAAAAGCTCTCTGAAGGCAAGGTAAAATGCAATCTTTGCAACCATCGCTGTACCATAAAAGATGGTAATTATGGGATCTGCGGGGTAAGGCAAAATGTAGATGGCTCCCTGTTTAGCCTTGTCTATGATAGGATCATTGCATCACATATCGATCCTATTGAAAAAAAACCACTCTTTCAATTCTACCCAGGCTCCAAGGCCTATTCAATTGCCACTGTTGGATGCAATTTCACCTGCAAACACTGCCAGAACTCCGACATATCACAATTACCACGGGAGAAAAAGGGATACATCGTTGGAGAGAAGATGGGACCCGAGCAAATAGTCGGAGAGGCACATAGTTCGGGCTGTAAATCGATTGCCTATACCTACACTGAACCGACTATTTTTTTTGAGCTTGCATATGAAACAGCTCAGAGAGCCCATGATAAGGGAATCAAAAACATCTTTGTGAGCAATGGATACATGACTCCCGAGGCCCTTGAAGAGATCTCACCATATCTTGATGGTATCAATATTGATTTAAAGGGTTTTACTGAAAAGTTTTACAAGGAGATATGTGGGGGTCGGCTGGAGCCCGTCTTAGACAATATCAAACTCGCGAAAAGACTCGGGATATGGGTTGAGGTAACCACGCTTGTCATTCCGACGCTCAATGATTCACCGGATGAGTTAAAGCAGATAGCAGAGTTTTTGAGAGATGTAGATAGCAATCTCCCCTGGCACATCTCACAGTTTTATCCGACCTACCAGCTGACGAAACTGCCCCGGACACCGGTAGACACGCTGCATATGGCACGGCAGATAGGCATAGAAGCCGGTCTCCATTATGTATTTGAGGGAAACGTGCCCGGAAGGGGAAATGAAAACACATACTGTTACCAGTGCGGAGAGCTCTTGATCGAAAGGTGGGGCTATTCTATAGTCAAGAATACAATCAAGGATGGCCACTGCCCCTCTTGTCAAGAGCCTGTAGCAGGTGTTGGCTTATGACAGGTTGGTAACGTTCAAAAGTTGTGGCTTTGTGAGTTATTCAACACAGAGTAACAATTCTTTGACACCCTTCGTTCAGCAGATAGGCCTGCTCCTGAAAGGCGATATCCTAGCGGAATTCCACCTGTGCTGGCAGTGGCCAAATCTTTGAGGGTTTAGTCCGGAGAACTTATAGAGCTAATGAGATGTTTCTTGAACCCTCAAAGATTGGCCACCTCATCATAACAGGATGGATAGCGCCTTGAGGGAATTGGCCTATCTGATACCTTATTGAAAATTAAGACCTTACCACAATTTTTGAACGTTACTAAAAGGCTGGCTTGATTGGTTTAATCAGTTGGTATCGTTCAAAAGTGTTTACTCAAAAACAGCCATGACCTCCTTTAGAACGTGGACGGTTACTCACTATGGTTCATACCAACACTTTTGAACGATATCAATCAGTTGTATTGGTTAAGTTGGTTTATAACAGACCCAACAAACCTAACAAGCCAAATAGGGTCGAATGGAAAAACCAAGAAAGATGAAATTTGGGATTGCTCAGAAACTCTTCTTTTATTTTCTGCTCCTATCTCTGGTGCCTGTAGTAATTGGCGGAGGTGTTTCCTTCTATATTACTAAAAATAAACTCGAACAAACCACCAAGGCAAACCTAAGCAGTCTTGCTCGAGATTGCGGAAGGAAGATATCCTATTATGTCAGTTCACGGTATCAAGACATCAAATTACTCTCTCACGCTGATGTTTTTAAGGGCAATGACAGGGCTGCTAAGCAGCAATATGTTGAGAAGGCCTTTAAAGCTTATCCCTTTTACGCTGCAATTTCCGTAATTGACTTAAAGGGAGCCATCATAGCATGTACACAAAAAGATCTAGTCGGCCAATCCAGGGTCGGTGCGGCATGGTTTCAGAAAAGCATTCAATGCAGGCAAGGCGAAGTTATCCCATTGGACGCCCATCGTGCAGAAACAGCCGGATGGAAGATGGTAATCGGGTTTAATACGCCCATGTCAGATGATGGAGATGTTATTGGCGTTTTGGCTACCAGGGTAAAGATGGACCATATTATAGATAGAGTGCTCAGATTAGATGAGAGAACCGCAGGAGATTACCATGCCTACCTGCTCAACAATAGAGGCGAGGTACTTGCCGGTCCTGATGAAAAGGAGTTCCTAAGTCTCCACCGTTTGCATAAATTTTCAGTGGTCAAGGATTTGCTTGCTGGCAAAACAGGGATTACAGAGTATGAAAACGAAAGAGGAGAGGCTGTTATCAGTGCTCGACATGCCTTAAAGGGGGATGGTGATTTTGATGGCTGGAGCTGGGGGATTATCGTAACTGAACCTGTTTCAGAGGCGTTTAAAGGGGCTTATATAATACGGAATACCATAATTATTCTGGTGTTGGTTATTGCCCTCTTAGTAACTCTGTTTGCTGTGTTTATCTCCAGAAGGTTTTCCAGACCGATTACCGAGTTATCAGAGTCAGCATTGCGAATCTCACGAGGGGATTTGAAACCGATAAGTACGAAATATGGCCCAAAGGACGAGATAGGTGAGTTAGTTGGTGCATTCAATAAAATGACCAGAGATTTGCATGCGACAACCGTGTCCCGTGATTCACTATCCAAAGAAATTGCCGAGCGCCAATGGGCGGAGGAGGCGTTTAGAAAAAGTGAGGAGAAACTAAGCAATATATTGCGTGGTTCACCTATTCCAATATTTGTCATTGATAACATCCATAGAGTTATTTACTGGAATAGGGCCTTGGAAGACTATAGCGGGATCAAGGCTGAGGAAATAATTCGTACCGATCAGCATTGGAAGGCCTTCTACGATGAAAAGAGGCCTTGCATGGCTGATCTGCTGGTAGATGGAAAGATAGATGATATTCCTCAGTGGTATCCGGGAAGATCTAGGGTATCTGATCTGGTAGAGGGAGCATATGAGGCTACAGGTTATTTTCCCCGGCTTGGCAATGGTGGGAAATGGCTTTATTTCACAGCAGCCCCACTGAAAGATTCGCAGGGAAGACTTATTGGTGCGGTAGAGACTCTTCAGGATATAACAGAAACAAAGAAGGCTGAGGAGCAGATAAAGCTATTATCAGCACAGGTCATAGAGATCGAGGAGAAGGAGCGAGAGTCTTTATCAAGGGAGATACATGATAACATTGGGCAACTATTATTTGCCTTAAAGATGGGTCTTTCAAGGGCCAACAAAAAGATACCAGATGAGCTTTCTAGTGTAAAGGACCGATTGGCCGAGCTTACAGACCTTGTAAATAGACTGATAAGGGAAATCAGGGGACTCTCCCACGCACTCCATCCACCTCAGATTGAAGATCTTGGACTCGTATCTGCACTAGAAGGGCTTTGTCAGGACTTTAAATCGTACTCAGAGATTACCATTAGATGTAATTTTGATAAAATTGAAAAACCTTTGTCATCTATTATGAATATCACCATATACAGGCTTTTCCAAGAGGGATTAAATAATGTTCTAAAACACAGCCATGCAACTGAGGCAAAACTAACGCTCACATCCTCTGAGGGTACCATACAGGCTATTGTTGAAGATAACGGTGTAGGATTTGTGGTGGATGATGTTCTTTCTTCTCCACAGAACACCAAATCCCTTGGCCTCATCAGCATGAGGGAGCGAGTGGCCCTCATCGGTGGAGAACTCCAGGTCTCGTCCGAACTAGGAAAGGGCACCATCATTAGGGTCTCCTTTAGAGGCTTGCTTTAAACCCTGGCCCAGACCCCTGGCCCAGATCTGGCATGTCAAGATGCGGTGATGGAAAGTGAGGCATTCATAAGCAGTGAAAACAGTTGCATATCCACATCCCGTCGCGCCTCCCGATCCCGTCCCGGTCTCGGGACGGGGAGGGCGGACTTCAAGTACTTTAGGCGCTCTCACTGGGTAATTTGCCCTAATAGGGATAGGGAAGAGCACTAAGAAAAACCACCCCCATGAAGAAATGGGGGTGGTTTTTGTGTTTTTGAGTACATTGCCTGATTGAACTTATCCTTTGAGTGAGTGCATCATAATAGCAAGAACTGATTCGGTATGGAGCTGTCGACCTTCCCCGAATGGAAACCATGAAAGAATAGGACAGGAGATAACATTTTACCGATACCATAATGAGGGATATTTTCTACAGAAAATGCCCTCGATATCTTAGAGGAAAAAACAGGGGAAAACGATGAGAATAAGACACTTTATGACTACCAACGTGGTAGCCGTCGGCGAGGATACCTCTCTTCACGATGCCAGAAAGATAATGAAGGCCCATAAAATCAGAAGGTTGCCTGTTCTCAAAAAGGATAAACTGGTAGGTTTGGTAACCCAGCGCATGCTGCTGGAGGCAGCACCTTCACCCGCTACAGACCTGAGCATCCATGAATTGCATTATCTCTTAGCTAAGATGACGGTGAAGGATATTATGGTCAAGAAGCCCTATGGTCTTTCTCCTGAGATGCCTGCAGAAGAGGCCCTGCAATTGGGGCAAGAGATGGGCTATGGTGGCTTTCCAGTTATGGAGGATGGCAAGCTGGTAGGCATGGTCACCGAGTCAGATATTGTGAGGGTTATGACCAGGGTGTTGGGAGTCAAGGAAAAGGGTACGAGAATAGACATAAAAGCCTCTAAAGAATTTGGTAATATGAAAAGGATCATGGAGATCCTCGATAAGAAGAAGACAGTCCTGTTGAGTTTGATGACCCTCCCAAGACCTGAGGATGAAGATTGGCTCGTAATTTTACGATTAAAGAGCGACAATGCCGAACCAATCGCTAAAGAGCTCAAATCCGCTGGTTTCAATGTTGTATATGTGGGCTGAGAATTGAGGAATTGCGAATTGTGAATAGAGGGATTGTTGCTCCAAATAGTGCGTAAAAATGCTGACGTGTTGTGGCTACCCAGGAAGATTTGCAATGCAACTTCGACAAACTCGTAAAAAGCGTTTTGTGAACGAATCAACTTTTATACCCGAACAGGTTATCTAACAGGGCAAAAAAGGCTTCGGAAGAAATCCACAACAAATGACAATTGACGAATGACAAATGACAAAAAGCGGGAGGGCGCATGGCTCGAAAGATGCTGGTAATAGACGATGATCCAACGGTTTTGTCATCGTGTCAGAGGATATTTGAGGCAGAGGGTTATTATGTTGCTACCACCACAAGTCCGGAAGAGGGCCTAAGCCTTGTCTTAGATACATACTTTGATGTGGTCCTCTGCGACTGGATGATGCCGGGCCTTGACGGAATGGATGTGATAACGAGGCTTGATCACACCTCGCCGGGCTCTGCCGTGGTTATGATCAGTGGGTATCCAAGCATTGAAAGGGCAACCGAGGCCATGAAGCGAGGGGCAATGGATTATGTTGCCAAACCATTTACCCCTGATGAGATAATCAAGGCGGTGAATGAGGCGATACAGCGGAAAGAGGATGAAGAAACCAAGATAATAGAGCGATTTGGGAGGCTGACAAAGACCGGGCAGATCTCACTGCCGAGCATAGATGAAAAGATACTACAGGCCCTTTCTGCTGCCATAGATGAGCGGAGACGAACAGAGGCTCAGCCTTCACTGGAATCTCTTTCAGAACCTGAACGCTTACAGGAAATAACCTTTGCTGTGCTCGACAAATACGAAAGGGATAGAAATAACCTCATTGCAATGTTACAGGCAGTTCATTCATATGCCGGGTATCTTTCATATGAGGCAATCGGCCTGATTGCCAGAGAATTACAGATAAGTGAGCATGACATCTTTGGCACAGCATCATTCTATGCTCAATTCAAATTCGAAAAGCCCGGAAAGCATCTTATCAGAGTCTGTACTGGAACTGCCTGTTTCGTGGGCGGTGGCGGGGTGATTCTCGAAGCAGCCAAATCAAGATTGAGTATCGTTCCAGGGCAAACCACTGAAGATGGGGTGTTTAGTCTTGAAAGAGTAGCATGTCTTGGATGCTGTGCCTTAGCACCTGTTGTAACCATTGATGATGAGGTCTATGGTCAAATGAGTCCCGCAAAGCTATCAAGGACCGTAGATAAGGTTTATAGAACCGAATCAGTCAAGAGTGCCTAAAGTGCGCTAAAGTTATAAGTGACTAAAGTTAAAACTTGGAGGCTTTGTCCGAAGTGGAGTATTGGGCAATGGAGTTCTGGAGATATGGGCTTACATGCCAAACTCAACAAACTCAACAAACACAACAGACACAAAAAATGGATGAGGAGCCATGGCGGAGTTGGTTGAAGAGAAAAAGATTGGCACGGAGACACTGACGATTAATGGAAAGAGCGTGTCCTTTTTTTCTGGCGACACAATACTTGAGGTTGCCAGAAGATCAGGTGTCTATATCCCAACGCTGTGTGCAAGGGCAGATTTACCATCTATAGGATCATGCCGTCTCTGCATTGTAAAGGTTGAAGGCATGAGAGGGTATGCAACATCCTGCACTACACCTGCCGAGCCCAATATGGTGGTGACCACCAATTCACCTGAGATTGAAAAATTGAGAAGGGGGATATTGGAATTAATTCTATCTGAACATCCTTCTGCCTGTTTAGTGTGCCCTATCAGGGAGTCATGTGAGAAATTCAATGCACCCTCATCAAAGACCGGAAGGGTTACAGGCTGCAATATGTGCCCAAATCGGGATATCTGTGAATTAAGGCAATTGGTTGAATATCTGGGATTAAAAGAGATCAGATACCCATTCCTGTATAAGGATTTTCCCCTGGAGAGAGATGATCCATTTATGGACAGGGATTACAACTTATGCATTCTGTGTGGCAGGTGTATCCGAGTATGTCAGGAAAACCTGGGCCTAAGTGCAATCTCGTTTATTCGAAGGGGTCATGATACAAAGGTGGGGACTTCTTTTGAAAAACTCCACGTGGATGGTAATTGTGTCTTCTGTATGCACTGTGTTGATGTTTGTCCCACAGGTGCTTTAACGGTTAGGGGATCCAAGTGGCACGGTTATCCTGATAGCGAGACGCCCACAACATGTATCCTTTGTGAGCGAGGCTGTGAGCTTGTTATTGATACCAAGTGGAACAAAGTGATGGGGGCGCACCCTATCAGGGATATGAGCGCCGGCAAAAGGGAATATTGTGTTAAGGGAAGGTGCTGTTTGCCGGCACTCTTTAACAGCCCTGATCGACTGAAATATCCTTCTACCCGCCGGGACGACGGTAAGATGATCTATACTGATTGGGATAATGCAGTAAGACATGTGTCTGAGATAGTGTCTCATTATAGTCCCAAGGAAATAGCAGTCCTTTCCTCAAGACATCTAACAGATGAGTCTATTTATGCCCTGAACGAATTTGCAAGGGTCTACGCAGAATCAAATATATTCTATTTCAAAGACGCGGAAATTATCTTTCCCAATATAGAAAAGTCAGATGAGATATTTAAGGATATCAAGATATTATACCTGACAGAAGCAAATAGTTTCACCGATGAAACCATAGAGAGATTTGGCAATCTTGAGAATATCATTATCCAGGATATCTATCCTTCCTCCCTGAGCAGATCAGATAAAGTCTGTGCCGTTTTTCCCACTACCGTTTTCACCGAGATGAATGGCACCAAGACGTGCGCTGATAACCGGAGGGAGACTATTACAAAAGCAGCCGAACCGCCTGGAAATGCTATTCCAGATTGGGAGATTACCATTCAAATAGGTAATGCATTAGATAGCCCAGACTTTAGAATGAGGGATTTCAGGAGCATACAGAGCAATATCCAGATGCATCCATGGATTATTACGGCCATTCCTATGGTGCCAAAAGACTCTCTAACTTATAGGGGCTTCCCTATTGCTGATTTTGTTCCCGATTTCAGGATATTTGTTGAAGGCCGTCTAAAATCAAAAGGAGAGATCCACTTTTAGTACCCAAATTGTGAAATCCATGTTTTTTTATGCCAGGAAATATTTTGATGTATGATGAATCAATGTCAAATTTCAAAATCAAAATATCAATTCAATGTCAAATACTAAATGTCAAAAGGGGCTAGGAGTTTGAACTGTTTTCAGGTTTGGCATTTTAATTACCTTTGGCATTGAGTCATTTGGATTTCATTTGAAATTTGAGCTTTGACATTTGAAATTATCTGTTTCTAAATCTGTTTTTTCCCAGCTTGTCCGGGTTAGGAGACACGTATGTATGAACTGGTAGAAAAAAGTGAAGTATTTAATGTGCACGAGATGGTTATTGATGCACCAGAGATTGCACATTCCATTGAGGCAGGGCAATTTGTTATTGTTATGGGTAGTGAAAATAGTGAGAGAATACCGCTTACTGTATCTGACTGGAATACTGATACTGGCACAATCACCCTGTACGTTTTGGAGACCGGAATGTCCACCCTGGAGTTGGCCCGAATGAAGGTTGGAGATTCATTATATGCCGTAACTGGACCATTGGGTAGCCCTTCAGAGATAAGGGATTATGGGACCGTTGTTTTAGGGGGTGGGTGCTATGGAATTGGCGCAATCTATCCAATAGCAAAGGCATGCAGGGAGGCTGGGAATAAGGTTATATCCATCATTGAAGCGCGTTACAGTTTTATGTTCTATCATGAAAAGGAACTCCATGCAGCGTGTGATCAGGTTTTATACGCAACAAGTGACGGTTCTAAAGGTAAAAAAGGTAAGGTTGAAGACGTTATCACAGAGATGCTTGAGAAAGGGGTCAAGATTGATCAGGCCTTTTTCATAGGATGTACCCAGATGCTTGAAAGATGTTCTGAGGCGACGAGGCCATATAATATTCCAACAAAAGTTGCCCTCAATTCTATTATGCTTGATGGTACAGGAATGTGTGGTGCATGCAGGGTTAGTGTTGGAGGAGAGACAAAATTTGCATGTGTTGATGGGCCGGAATTCGATGGACACAAGGTTGATTGGAAGGAATTGGATCAGCGTAAGAGTGCATACACAGAACAAGAGACTGTTGTCTATCAGTCTTACTCCCATGGAGGTGAAGTGCCTAAAGTTGGAAGTGCCTAAAGTGCCTAAAATTATGGAAGCGACTCATTTTAACCCTGGCCCAGACCTGGCTTGCAAAGCATGCCTATCGAGACTTGACTTGCGAGATACTGCAACCAGTCCACTATATTTGGGGAACGTCGCGCCAGGGCAGGCTATAGCTCACTTTGAACTTTACAGGAAGGTTATTTAAATGGAATTAACAGCCAAGGAGCGAATGGCCATTGAGCGGCACGGAATGGCTGAACAGCCACCTGACTTGAGAAATCGTAATTTCGAAGAGGTCCCATACGGCTATACACCAGAAGAGGCAGTAGCTGAGGCACAGCGCTGTTTGAGTTGCAAAAAAATGCCCTGTGTGTCTGGCTGCCCGGTAGAAGTGCCTATCCCTGAATTCATTGCCCTGGTTGCTGAGAAAAAATTTGCTGAGGCAGCTCGAGTCATTAAAACAAAAAATGTTCTCCCTGCTGTGTGTGGACGTGTTTGCCCACAAGAGACACAATGTGAAGGGGTATGTGTCAGGGGAAAGAAGGATATAAAGGAGGCTGTTGCCGTAGGAAACCTTGAGAGATTCGTTGCTGATTATGAGCGAGAAAACAATCTTGCAGAAGTACCTGAAATAAAGAATAAAAATGGCCTTAAGGTGGCTGTTATAGGCTCTGGACCCTCTGGTTTAACTGTTGCTGGAGATTTGATAAAACTCGGTTATGAGGTCACCATCTATGAGGCATTTCATCGCGGAGGAGGTGTACTGGTTTATGGTATTCCGGAGTTCAGGCTGCCAAAAAAGATTGTGGAAAGTGAAATAAGTGCCCTGGAAGACCTAGGTGTAAAAATCTACTATAACAGCGTGATCGGCAGACTTCATAAGGTTGATGATCTTTTCAATGTGTTGGGATTCAATGCAGTATATATTGGGGTGGGAGCTGGGCTTCCAATCTTCTTAAACATACCGGGCAATAACTTCAATGGGGTATTTTCTGCAAATGAATATCTCACCAGAAGCAATCTGATGAAGTCCTATCTATTTCCACAATACAGAACCCCCATGATAATAGGGAAAAAGGTTGCCGTTCTTGGAGGGGGTAATGTTGCTATGGACTCTGCACGGACTGCTATCCGATTGGGAGCAGAAAAGGTTACCATTGTTTATAGGCGTGCAAGAGAGCAGATGCCGGCAAGGGCCGCAGAGGCTCATCATGCAGAGGAGGAAAAGATAGAGTTTAGACTCCTTTCAAGTCCTGTTGAGATTTTCGGTAATGACGAGGGATGGGTTACTGGAATGAAATGCCAGAGATATGAACTTGGGGAACCTGATGAATCAGGGAGACAAAGACCTGTTCCCATAGAGGACTCCTTCTTTGAATTTGACTGCGACCAGGTTCTTGTGAGCATAGGTGGCGAGGCAAATCCATTGATTACCAAGACAACCCCTGATATGAAGACAAATAAATGGGGATACATTGAAACTGATGATTGGGGCAGGACAAGCAAGAAGCTCGTCTATGCAGGTGGAGATATTGTTACCGGAGCAGCAACGGTTATCTCTGCTATGGGGGCCGGTCGGATGGCAGCAAAGGCAATACATGAAGATTTAATGAAAGAAAGTGATGAAACCGTGACCCCGGATTGGTGGTGAAAATAGTTTCATTAGGACGCAGACCCGCCTGCCCGCCATCCATAGTATTACGGCGGACGGGCCAGACGGCGGGCAGGTTTTCGCCGATACCCGCAGAAAATATTTAGTTTAGTTCATTATATTTGAAATCCTGACAATCTGCGTTCATCTGCGTCCAAAGGAGAAAGAATGACCAAAAAACGAACAATACTTGTCTGTCAGGGTACGGGTTGTGTATCCGCTGGCGCACCCCAAATACACAGAGAGTTTGAACGTGAGATTATAGAACACAGATTAGATGTAGAAGTAAAGCTAACAGGGTGCCGTGGTTTCTGTCAGGTAGGGCCAAGCGCTATAGTGGACCCTGATGATATTCTCTACTGCCGGTTAAAACCTGATGATGTGAAAGAGATTGTTAACTCCCATCTAGTAAATGGCATCCCTGTAAGCAAATTTCATTATCATGATCCAGCCACAGGCGATCCTATCCCGAAATGGAAAGATATCCCCTTCTATAACAGACAGCAGAAGATGATTACCGCACAGTGGGGATTCATAAACCCTGAAGATATAGAAGAGTACCTTGCTATCGGAGGATATAGGGCGGCTCGACAGGCAATCTTGGCCCTGACACCTGAAGAGATAATTGAGGAGGTCAAATCCTCTCAATTGCGTGGACGTGGTGGCGCAGGCTTCCTCACCGGTGTCAAATGGGATTTTGCACGGCGCAGTAATGGTGGAGGTGCATCTCAAAAATACGTAATCTGTAATGCAGATGAAGGTGATCCAGGTGCATTTATGGATAGGAGTCTCCTTGAAGCGAATCCTCACAGTATGATAGAAGGTATGATTATTGGGGCATTTGCAATCGGTGCCTCAAAGGGATTTATCTATGTTCGGGCAGAGTATCCCTTAGCTGTTCATAGACTCGAAGTAGCTATTACCCAGGCGAGGGGAAAGGGGTTCCTTGGTTCTCACATATTGGGTTCCGATTTTGATTTCGATCTCCAGATCAATCAAGGGGCGGGTGCATTCGTGTCCGGGGAAGAAACCGCATTAATGGCATCTATTATGGGTGAACGAGGAAGTCCACGCCCGCGACCTCCTTATCCTGCTTCAGAGGGCCTTTGGGGACAGCCTACAAATATCAACAATGTCAAGACCTGGGCCTATATCCCCCTCATAATCAAAAATGGGGCTAAATGGTTCGCTGATATGGGCTCTGGGCCATCCAAGGGTACCGTTGTCTTTTCTCTTACAGGAAAGATAAATAATTCGGGACTAGTTGAGGTGCCCATGGGGATAAAACTGAGGGAGATAATATATGATATTGGTGGTGGAATACCTCATGGAAAGAAATTTAAGGCGGTTCAGACCGGGGGCCCCTCAGGAGGATGTCTTCCGGAAAGTTATCTTGATAAAGAGGTAACATATGAGTCATTAGAGGCCGCTGGATCAATCCTGGGATCGGGAGGTATGATTGTCCTTGATGAAGATGTATGTATGGTAGATATAGCTAAATACTTTATTAATTTTACCCAGGAAGAAAGCTGTGGGAAGTGTTCACCATGCCGTATAGGAACAGAAAAGCTGCTTAACATATTAGAAAAGATAGTTAATGGTCAGGGTGAAGAGGAGGATTTGGGGTTACTTGAAGAACTGGGGGAGTTGGTGAAAAACGGTTCTCTTTGTGGATTGGGACAGACTGCACCAAATCCTGTCCTTACCACTATTAGGTACTTTAGAGACGAATATATGGCCCATATTGTTGAAAAAAGGTGCCCTGCAAAGGTTTGCAAGGCACTTATTGAATACTATATAAATGAAGATACCTGTACCGGTTGTTTACTCTGCCTAAGGAGTTGCCCTACAAACGCTGTTACTGAGCACGAACGTGAAGCCACAAAGGATAGAGAACACAAACATCCAGATAGTGCAGCATCAAAGGGGAAACGGAAGAAGAAAAAAGTAGATACCATATGTGTTATTAACCCTGATACATGTGTACGATGCGGTATCTGTTTTGCGAATTGCCCTACTGGTGCTATATTAAAGAGAGATAGGCCTTTGTACAGTAAGCAGTATGCAGTAGGCAGTATGCAATAGGCAGCGAAGAGGTTTTTAGTGCTTACTTCATACTCCATACTGCCTACTTTTTGACTTTAGGCACTTTAGGCATTTTAGCTCACTTTAGGCACTTAAATATGTTTTACTCAACAAGATCCAAGCTCATAGCAAGTTTTTTGGCGGTTTCCTTTGTGGTTGGTACTGTTTCTCTATTCATTGGTGGCCAGCTCCTTTACAAATCTGTGCTCAGTGAGGCAACAAACCGTGTCAGGTTAGACCTGAATTCTGCCCGTGAGATATACCAGACGCGTATTAAGGCTATCAGATGCCCTTCAACCATCACCACGCTGGGATCTGGATTCCTCTCAGCGCTTAAGATGCACGATGCCCCGGAACTTGCTATTCGACTCAGGCGCCTCGCACAGCAGGCCGAGTTGGATTTCGCCGGTATAGTTACGAACGAGGGTACAACGCTCTGCCGCATCGGACCTGATTCCATACCAAAGGAAGGGGATCAGACTGCCAACCCTATTGCAAACCTGGCACTCAAACGCAGGGTTGCGATCTCAGGCACCGTTGTTCTGAGCAAGGAGTTTCTGTCTGCGGAGAACCCTGAACTGGCCGAGCGAGCCAGAATTCCATTGATTCCTACACCGAGGACAGCACCAAGGGCTGAAAAGGAGGAAACCTCGGGGATGGCACTTGCCGCTGCAATACCAGTATTTGACAAGGGCGACTTACTGGGAGTTATCTACGGGGGGATTCTCCTGAACCGGAGCACCAAGATAGTTGACAGCGTGCGGGATACCGTTTTTCAGCAGGAGATATACAAAGGCCGTAGCATAGGAACGGCTACCATCTTTTTCAAGGATCTCCGCATATCAACAAATGTTATGACTCCAGAGGGAAAGCGGGCCATTGGAACACGGGTCTCAAAAGAGGTTAAAGAACATGTCCTGACAAAGGGTAAGAGATGGACAGACCGTGCCTTTGTGGTAAGCGACTGGTACATAACAGCATATGAACCAATCGAGGATATTTTTGGTGAAAGAGTGGGAATGCTGTACGTTGGGGTATTGGAAGCGAAGTATGCTGACATGCGGAGCAAGGCCCTTTCCGTGTTGGTACTCATAATCGTGGCTGGCATGCTCTTAGCAATCGGGCTGGGATACATCCTGGAAAAAAAGATCATGAGTCCGGTGCACCGGTTGATAAAGGCAGGCCACCAAGTCTCCGAGGGCAGTCTAACGCCGGAGATAGGTGCTATATCAAAGGGCGAAATAGGTGTCTTGCAAAATACCTTTCAGGATATGGTTGCAGCTATGGGGCGCAGGAGGGCGGCGGCGGAAAATCGGCTGCTTCAGTCTGAAAAACAGGCCAGTGTTGGAAGGCTTGCAGCAGGTGTTGCTCACGAGATAAATAACCCTCTCACCGGTGTATTAACCTATACACACATGCTGCTGCGACGTAAGGATATAGGAGATGATATTCGGTCTGATCTTCAAACAATAGTTGAGTCCACCGAACGGGTCAGGAAGATTGTTAAGGGTCTCCTGGATTTCTCCCGACAGACGAAGCTTGATCAAGAGCCAACGGAGGTAAACCGGCTCATTCGTTCCACCATCTCAGTGATGGAAAACCAGGCACTGGTAATAGGCGTGAGCATAGAATTTAATCCAGGGGAAGATTTACCTATGCTTACCCTGGACCGGAACCAGTTCCAGAGTGTGTTATTGAACATCATTATCAACGCCCTTGATGCTACTGAGCCAGGTGGCAGTATTAGGGTATCTACCGGTATCAGCTTATCTGCAAGCGATGCTGGTAAAAAGGGTGTTGAGATTGCCATTACTGATACTGGTTGTGGTATACCACAGGAGGATCTTGACAAATTGTTCGATCCCTTTTTTACAACCAAAGAGGTAGGCCAGGGTACCGGACTTGGTCTTTCAGTTTCATTTGGGATCGTACAGAGACACGGGGGAACAATCAGGGTTCAAAGTGAGGTTGACCACGGGAGTACCTTTACAATCTGGCTTCCGGTAGATGAGCGAGGTGGGGAGCATGAAAATATTGGTAGTTGATGACGAAAGGATTGTCCTTGATAGCTGCCAGAAGGTGCTCGAGGCAGATGGCTTTGAGGTCTACCTTGTCCCTGGTGTGAATAAGGCTTTGCAGGCAATGAAAAAGGAGGGTTTCGGTCTTCTGCTCGTAGATATTAAGATGCCCGAGCACGACGGTATGTATCTTATGCGAGAGGTCAAGAAAAAATGGCCAGATATACCTATCATAGTCATGAGCGGCTATCCTACGACAAATACCATTGAAGAAGCTGTCAAGATGCAAGCGGCCGCCTTTATTGCGAAACCATTTACACCTGACGAACTCCTGGAAATAATTAGTCAGGTTATTCAAAAGGAGGAAGATCATGAAACCAAACAAAGCCCTAGTGATTGATGACGAACAGGTTGTCCTAGACAGTGTCACCAAGATACTGACCGATGAGAATTACGAGGTCGATGTCTCACTGAGCGGCCAGGAGGGATTGCAGTGGGCCATCGGGAGAGACTACGATATCGTCCTCACCGATATCCGCATGCCAGACATTGGGGGAATGCGGGTCCTCAGAGACATTAAGCGGGCCAAGCCATCCCTTCCCGTTATGATGATCACTGGTTACGCCTCGGTCGAGTCATCGGTGCAGGCCATGAAACTGGGGGCAGCAGACTATATAGAAAAGCCCTTTACCCCTGTTCAACTGCTCAAGGCAGTAGCCTCAGCCCTTGAGATGGCTTCTACCCAGGAGCCTGAAGAACAGGAACTGATTCACAAAGAGGAGATGATCAAGGTCTTGGAACGGGCTTCATCTGACAGTGAATTCATTGCCAACTTGCTCTACCATGGCGCAGATGCCCTCGAGGAGTATGAATTGACAGGTCCTGAGAGGCTTGCTGTGCTAACCGGCGACATTGGGTGGATAGAAGAACAGATCGGGCCACTTACGCCTATTCAAAAGAAATGGCTCGAACAGCGGCTGAGCGCCGACATTTGGTAACCTTTAACAGCAACCCAATCCTCCATAACAAAAATGGCTCTCTTTCACCTTTGTTGCCATGACAGGCCCCTCCCTAACCAATATGTATAGGGAATTTCTATAACTTACTAATATTATGGCTCTCTTAGGTCTACCTGTTTCTTGCAGCGCACTATTCCAGTATTCCAATTGGGGCTAAGCCCCTAAGTTCAAGCCTATCAGAGTCTCTATCAAGTTTGCCAAAGTGCCCTTAGCTTTGGGAAAAGGAATTGAAAATACGGCCGGGCGGCCACATGGAGCAAATTCACCTGAACAGGGAATGCTTAAAACTTGGTAAAAGGGAGGAAGGGGGTATGAGTCAAAAGAAAAGGATTCTTATTGTTGATGATGATCCCGATTTTGCTGCGGCGATTCAAAAGATCTTAACAAGTGCTGACTATTATGTTGGCGTGGCAGGTAATGTGGAGGATGGCATGAAGGCGATCGAGGAGGAGATACCGGATTTGATACTACTCGATGTAATGATGGAAAAATACGATGACGGTTTTAATATGTGTTACGATTTAAAGCATGATGATCGTTATAGAGGCATCCCAGTTATCATTGTTACTGCCGTTACAGAGGTGACAGGGCTTAAATTTAATCCTGAGACAGACGGGGAGTATTTGGAGGCAGACGACTATGTGCAGAAACCAATCAGTGCAGAGGCACTTTTAACTAAGGTGGCGAGACTTATTTGATTTTTTTATGGCAGGAAATTTTTTCTTCCTGCCATCAAGGCACTAAGGCGCGAAGAAAATCATAATAAAATATTTTCCTTTGTGACTTTGTGGCAAATAAATTTTTATTTCCGGCTTGCCGGGGTTAGGAGCCATGGGTGTCAGGTGAGAGAGCCCGTATTTTGGTCGTAGATGATGAGAAGGTGATACGGGATTCTTGCACTCGAATCCTGACA
Source organism: Pseudomonadota bacterium (assembly GCA_015223015.1). Taxonomy (GTDB): domain Bacteria; phylum Desulfobacterota; class DSM-4660; order Desulfatiglandales; family B25-G16; genus JADFWK01. Next base: position 6,974 of record JADFWK010000120.1, on the reverse strand, counting down.
ACGGAGGGGCATATTATAAAAAGTGCAGAAAACGGTAACATAGGATTGGAGGTATTTAGGGAATTCCATCCAGACCTCGTATTAGTCGATTTGAAAATGCCTGGCAAGAGCGGCATGGATGTTCTGGAAGAGATAGAGAGTATAGATCCAAATGTAGTTCAAATAGTGATCACAGGCTATGCCACTGTGTCTTCTGCAGTGGATGCAATGAAAAGAGGTGCATATGACTTTATACCTAAACCTTTTACACCAGAGGAGATTCTTCTTATTGTTGGACGAGGATTGGAAAAAAGACGTCTGCTTTTAGAAAGCGAGGCCTTGAAGGTAGAACATGAGAGGATAAGAAGAAATATGATATCCCTGGTCTCCCATGAACTAAGAGCCCCCTTAGCGGCTACGGTGCAATATCTGGAGGTCATCCTTGGTGGCATGGCCGGCGAAATTCCTTCAGAGGCAAAGGAGATGATCGTTCGCTGCGACATAAGACTTCAGGAGATGCTGGAGTTGCTCAGAAAATGGCTCAACCTTGCCACCTTTGATTCGCCTAAGATGGCGGAGCATTTTCAAGATATTAGCTTGTCCGATATTGCTACGGAATCGATCGAGCTTATGAAATCACTGGCTGAAGAAAAGAAGATATCACTTATCCTGGAGACGTCGAAGGATTTACCCCCCATAAAGGGAAGTAAGGTATCCTTGGAAGAGATCTTCAACAATTTGATCAGCAATGCCATAAAATACAATAAGGCAGGTGGATGGGTAAAGGTGATTCTGTATGGCCGAGAGGAGGAGGTTTGGGTCGAAATCAGTGATAACGGGTCAGGGATCGATGAGGAACATCTGTCGAGAATATTCGATGAGTTTTATCGTGTTGATGGCCGGAGAAATGCCCCTATAAAGGGATCTGGGCTGGGGTTATCAATTGTGAAGAAGATGGTAGATGCACATGGCGGCATGATTGATGTGGAAAGCAAATTCGGTGAAGGAACAACCTTCAGGATTGGCTTTCCCAAGTTCTTTCAGCGGCAAAAGGAAGGTTAAATGAGGACAAAGAGTGGAGCCCAAAATGAAGAAAGAAGCAGAAACTGATTTGATCTTTCAGCCCAATCTGGCCAGGATTGAAGGAATCCTGCCTCAGATAGCCGAGCATAGACTTTTTCAGCTTAGATTTGTTGATGAAGATGTAGTCAGGGCTTTTTCACATGCTCCTGGTCAATTTGTAGAGGTAACCGTATTAGGGGTTGGTGAGGCCCCCATATCAATTTCGTCGCCACCCACAAGACCTGGAATCATTGAAATCTGTGTTCGAAAGGCCGGTTCGGTGACTAACGCTCTATTTGAACTCCAGAAGGGGGATCTTATTGCCTTAAGGGGTCCTTTTGGGAGAGGTTTTCCATTGGATCTTTTTAGGGGTCAGGATCTTTTGCTTGTTGCTGGAGGGTTAGGCATGGCGCCCTTGCGTTCTCTCCTGCAGGCTGTTCTTGATGACCGTGCGAGTTATGGTGATTTGGTCTTGATGTATGGTGCCAGAAACCCGGATGATATACTTTTTAAATATGAACTGCTCGGCTTGATGAATAGAACGGATATCAAGTACCTTTTAAGTGTTGATGTAGACGAAGAGGGCATCTGGCGACAATATATTGGGGTGGTTACCGGGTTATTTGAGCGAGTTGAACTGAATCCTGAAAACACCTTTTGTGGCCTCTGTGGACCTCCGATAATGTATCGCTTTGTTGTTCAGGAGTTACTAAACAGAGATATTCCAACAGAACGGATATTTGTGTCTCTAGAGAGGATGATGCAATGTGGTGTGGGGAAATGCGGTCACTGTGCAATCGGGGAATATTATTGCTGCACAGATGGGCCGGTCTTTAAATATTCAGAGATTAGTCACATCAAGGAGGCGATTTGATGTCCCAAACATTGGTAGTATGTCCCTTTTGTGGGTGCGGATGCAATTTCTATCTTCATGAGAAGGAAGGGAGCGCGGTTGGTGTCACACCCAGCCGTGAGCATCCGGTCAATCAGGGATCGCTTTGTGTCAAGGGGTGGAGAGCCCATGAGTTTATAAATCATCCGGAAAGGCTGAAATCGCCGATGATCCGACATGGTGGTATTGTCAGAGATGCTACATGGGATGAGGCATTGGATCTCGTATCAAAGAACCTGATCAACATAAAAAGAGAGTATGGGTGCGATGCCCTGGCATTTTTATCCTCAGCCAAGGTAACCAATGAAGAGAATTATCTTTTTATGAAGATGGCACGGGCAGCCTTTAAGACGAATAACGTTGACCACTGTGCCCGTCTTTGACACGCTTCAACAGTGGCCGGGCTGGCTGCCACTTTTGGGAGCGGTGCCATGACGAATTCGATCCAGGAATTTGAGGAAGCTGAGGTCTTTTTCGTCATTGGCTCCAATACCACAGAACAGCACCCAATGATTGCCACTCGGGTCATCGAGGCTGTGAGGAAAAAGAATGCCAAACTCATCGTTGCTGATCCTCGTGAAATAAAACTGGCAAAATTGGCAACTCTCCATCTAAAGCACAGGATTGGCAGTGATGTAGCCTTATTAAATGGTTTGATGCATATTATTTTGGAGGAAGGATGGGAGGCTAAAGATTTTATAAAGGCCAGAACAGAGAATTTCGAACAGCTTAAGGGTATTGTTGCCAAATATACGCCGGAGAAAGTAACTAAAATAACTGGTGTTGATAGAGATTCTCTGAGAAAGGCAGCTGAAATCTATGCCAAAGCCAAAAGGTCAATGATTGTCTATGCCATGGGAATAACGCAGCATATTGCCGGAACTGACAATGTGAAATCATGCGCTAATCTGGCAATGCTTACCGGGCACGTAGGACACCCATCTACTGGCGTGAACCCACTGAGGGGCCAGAATAACGTGCAAGGGGCATGTGACATGGGAGCCCTACCAAATGTATATTCGGGCTACCAACCGGTTACAGACCCAAAGGCCAAAGAGGTATTTGCGAAGGAATGGGGCGTGTCTGACCTTAATGGCAAAGTCGGACTGACGCTTACAGAGATGATAGATGGGGCCGAAAGAGGAGATATCAAGGCCCTCTATATCATGGGAGAAAATCCATTGGTCAGTAACCCTGATGCACGACATGTGGCCAGGGCCTTGAGAAAACTCGATCTCCTCGTCGTGCAGGATATCTTTTTTACAGAAACAGGCAGACTCGCCCATGTGGTTCTACCTGCAGCAAGCTTTGCAGAAAAAATGGGAACATATACGAACACGGAGAGACGGGTTCAGCTTTCCCGAGAGGCCATACCGCCTCTTGAGGGAACACTACCAGACTGGAAGATCATTTGCGAAGTATGTTCTCGGGCTGGCTATCCCATGAATTACAACAGCCCGATCGATATCTTGGATGAGATAAACCGGGTCACACCCTCTTATGCGGGGATTACCTATGGACGCCTTAAACACTCCTGGGGCTTATCCTGGCCTTGTCCCAATGAGGATCACCCCGGGACCCCATTTTTGCATAAGGATAAATTTGCTCGAGGAGCCGGTGCCTTTGACGCGAGGGAGTATATACCACCGGCAGAGCCTCCGGATGAGGAATACCCATTCACGCTCATAACAGGAAGGGTTGGTTTTCAGTTTCACACAGGGACCATGACGAGGAAAGCCTCCATACTTGAAAGAGAGGCACCCAATGCGGTTTTAGAAATGAACCCCAGAGATGCACGAAGGTTGAAGCTAATAGACGGGGGCACTGTGGCTGTAGAGTCCAGACGTGGTGAGGTCCATTTGCCTGTGGCGGTAACATCGGATATCCCGGAAACGGTTGTTTTTAGCACCTTTCATTATAGTGAGAAGAATATCAATGAATTGACTGTTTGCGCTATTGACCCCGTGGCTAAAATACCGGAATTCACCTGTGCCGTCAGCATCAGGAGGATCTAATGAAGAGATTGAAAAAAGATAATGTGGTTTCCTTTCTCAAGGAAATGAACAAGAAAGAGAAGGTCTTTTGCCCCCAGAGTGTGGATGGTAGAGATCTAATGTTTATGCCCCTGGAAGAGGGCGTATATACCGGAAATATTGGAAAAACAACGATTTCAGCAAAAACCGTCTTATTCCCTCAGACAGAAGAGATACTGTCTTTCACGGAAAAGAGTATTTCTAAAACCATTGACGCTTCAAAAACCTTACTCTTTGGGATAAGGCCGTGCGAAATGAAAGCAATTCAGTTTGTAGACCAGTTTATGACCCGGGACAATTTCATTGACCCTCATTACCAGTCAAGAAGGGAAAAAGTGACCACTATTGCTATTGCCTGCCATGAACCGCCAAGCGATACCTGTTTCTGTGTTGACGCAGGAGGAATGCCCTATCTTGAAAATGGATATGACGTTCAATTGTTTGATGCCGGTGATTACTATATGGCTCTTTCCGGCAGTGAACATGGAGAAGAAATCCTTGCAAACAAGTATTTTGAAAAAGGGGATGAAGAGGATAAAGAAAGGTTGGAGGAAATAAAGAATAAGGCCCTCCACTCACAAAAGAATAGTCCCGGGATGCAAAAGGCCATTGAGATACTAAGAGAGAATAAGCCTGATGAGGCCTTCTGGGAGGGATTGGCAGATAGATGCATTAACTGCGGGGGGTGCGTTTATGTGTGCCCAACATGTACCTGCTTCAATGTCTATGATCTGCCTTCTCAGGGTGGACACATAAGGTGCCGGAGTTGGGATGCATGTGTGCACGCCGGTTTTACAAGAGAAACAAGCGGGCATAATCCGAGGCCTACCCAAGGGTCCAGATTGGCCAGAAGGCATGAGCATAAGCTTAAGTTTGATATCGTTAACTTCAAGGAGTCGGGTTGTGTCGGCTGTGGTAGATGTTCTGATACCTGCCCCGTCGGGCTCGGAGCTATAGAAATTATCCAGGAACTAAACGCTTTGTAATGTTCGCCGTGATTCTTTATAATTAAGGTATGTAATCGCTGCGCGATTTTATTGTGAGGGAGATTTTGTTTTTTAGTCAATGCTAGGGGGACTATTATGAATGAGAAGGGAAAAAAGATACTAATCATTGACGACGATCCCGATTTTGTTCAGACTACGGGCATTGTTTTAAAGTCTGCTGGATACGAGGTCTCGGAGGCGTTCAGTGGAAAAGAGGGTCTTGAAAAATCCAGGTCAGATAAACCTGACCTTTATATTATAGATTTGATGATGGAGACATATAGCGAGGGATCGAATGTCGTTAAGGCCTTAAATGAGGACGAGGAGGCCAAAGATAAGCCAAGAATTATGATTACCTCTGTTGATCTTAAGGGACCCTGGGATTCCTATCCCGAGGATGAATGGCTAGCGTGCGATTTTCTCCTTCAGAAGCCTGTTTCCCCTGACGATCTTTTGGAACATGTTGAGAGGGCGCTAACACGGAGATAAGAAACCAACCCCATTAGAAAGGCGGTGCCTTCTAACGGGGTAAATATTTCATCTATAGTACACTCGCCAAGAATGGTGGAGGTTTCTAACGGGGATTAGGTACTTTGCCCTACAAGAGATAGGGGAGAGGCACCAAGAAAAACCACTCCCATGTATAAATGGGTGTGGTTTTCTCGTTTTTGAGTATATTACCTGATTGAACCTATCTCTTGAAATCGATAAACTTCAAAATGAAAAATAATGATTTTGCTCCGGGAGCGTATTCCTTCACCGAGCACGATGACCTAGACAATAATATGAGAAATGCATTTTTCCAGATACAGTAAGGGGGAATTTCCACCAAGGCATTACCTTGGCGTTATAAAAGATGGAAATTCCCAACGAAGATTGCACCTCGTTCTTTGATAATGAGCTGAAATTACTTTAGAATTAGCTATGAAGATGTGTCCTCGCTGAGGCAGTAAAGAATTCTGGCATTTATCTACCGGCCAAATATGCTATGGCCAGTACATTTTGACCAGGAAATTTGATATAGTGTTACGAAACGCTGTTATACGGATGATGAGCACGTCTCCACGTTCTTAGACATCCGCTGCAACCATCATCTCCTAGCTCGGCGAGTTGTCAAAGAACATAATCCGGTGCAGTTTCAATGGTGTAATACTTAGAAAATAGGAGGAAACAATGAGAATTAAAGATTTTATGGCTACCAACGTGGTAGTCGTCGGCGAGGATACCTCTCTTCACGATGCCAGAAAGATAATGAAGTCCCATAAGATCAGAAGACTGCCTGTTCTCAAAAAGGATAAACTGGTAGGTTTGGTAACCCAGCACATGCTCCTGGAGGCAGCACCGTCACCTGCTACAGACCTGAGCATCCATGAATTGCACTATCTCTTAGCCAAGATGACCGTAAAGGATATTATGGTCAAGAAGCCCTATAGTCTTTCTCCTGAGATGCCTGCAGAAGAGGCCCTGCAATTGGGGCAGGAAATGGGCTATGGTGGCTTCCCAGTTGTGGAGGATGGCAAGCTGGTAGGCATGGTCACCGAGTCAGATATTGTGAGGGTTATGACCAGGGTGTTGGGAGTGAAAGTAAAGGGTAAGAGGATAGACATAAAAGCCTCTAAGGAATTTGGTAATATGAAAAGGATCATGGAGATCCTCGATAAGAAGAAGACAGTCCTGTTGAGTTTGATGACCCTCCCAAGGCCTGAGGATGAAGATTGGCTGGTGGTCTTACGGATAAAGAGCGACAATGCCGAACCAATCGTTAAAGAGCTCAAATCCGCTGGTTTCAATGTTGTTTATGTGGGCTGAGAATTGAGGGATTGAGGAATTGCGAATTGAGGGATTGTTGCTCGTTGCTGTCCGGTAAACACAATAAACCCAATAAACTCTAGAGAGAAGGAACGCTATGGAAACACACAAAGCCCTAGTGATTGATGATGAGCAGATCGTGCTCGATAGCGTAAGCAAGATCTTGACCGGTGAAAACTACGAGGTCGATGTGTCTTTGAGCGGACGGAAGGG
>JADFWK010000119.1 GCA_015223015.1 Pseudomonadota bacterium | reverse complement strand
CCGTGCGTTGTTTGTGAGCAGGGGACCCAAACAAGGCTTAGGGCGTTAAAATCTCTTACCATAGTAGAGTGATATGGGCAAGAAGAAACTCCTCGATCAAGTCAGCGATGTAATCCGCCTCAAGCACTACAGCATCAGGACCGAAGAGGTGTGGGGGGCGGCATCCCGCTGCTACCCAGAATCAGGCCTTGAATGCCATCGTGTTTCTGTATCGTGAGGTGGTGAAGCGCGATCTTGGAGAGATACGGGAAGTTAGTGGTTGGCATTAGTCTATCCATGGAGAAAGAGATGATTCATAAATATTCGGTTTTGGGCGCAATACTAGTCGTGGTAACGCTGCTGATCTGCGGGTGTGAGGATTTCAATTCTGACAACAAAATCCAGCCTCCTCCAGATAAAGAGGCTGAACTCCCAACGGTAAAGGTTGCTCCGGTGAAGAGAGGGGATATTGCGGTTTCCATCTTTGCCACAGGAACCATATTTCCCCAACATGAATCAAAGATAGGACCGAAAATTTCCGGAACCCTGAAAAAGGTTTATGTGGATGAAGGGGATCGGGTAAAAAAGGGGCAGATCTTGGCCGAGATGGAACAAGAAAACATCCTGATTGCCCGAAGACAGTGTGAGGCATCGGTAAGGGTATCTGAGGCCCAACTCAAAGAGGCGGAGCTGAAAGAGGAAAATGTTCGCAAGGAAAAGGCACGGCTCGCTAACCTTTATGAGAAAAAGGTGATCTCCCAGCAACGATACGACGATATTGTCACGGCTCATTCCATGGCGGTGACCAGGCTGGAAGTCCTGAGGGCCCAGATTTTGAGCTGCATGGAAAATCTGGCCATGGCAGACCAGAAATTAAGGGATTCAACCATTGTAGCCCCCTTTTCCGGCATGATCGTGAAACGGTTGGTTAATCAGGGGGAATATGTAACCACGATGCCACCTACCGTGCTTTTCCTCATCATGAATATCGACAAGGTAAAGACAGAGGTTGGCTTGCCTGAGGTCCACATAGCTCGCATAGCCATTGGTAATCCTGTAAAGATTACGGTCGATACCTACCCGGGCGTTACGTTTGCAGGCAAGATCTCAACCATAAACCCCCTGGTAGACCCGGTGAGCAGGGCATTTACCGTGAAGATCCAGATCTCCAATAAGAACCACCGGTTGAAGGCAGGAATGTTTGCCAGGGTGACGCTCTACCCGAGGGTACATAAAGGTACCCTTATCGTCCCCTTCAAGTCGGTGGTGAGGAGAGGCGGCGAAACCGCTGTGGTTGTGATTAACGAAGACCGTGTTTCCTTACGGGCGGTCACTGTTGGTATCACCAGCGAGCGGGAGATCGAGGTGATTGACGGCCTGAAGCAAGGGGAAGAGGTGGTTGTTGAGGGACACTATGGAATGGCGGATAACACCAAGGTACAGGTGCTGAGGGATTAGATGAATATACCGGCATTTTCTGTTAACCGAAAGATTACGGTTCTGATGCTAACCCTGATCGTGTGCCTGTTTGGTATCATAGCCTTTGTCAGGATTGGCATCGATATGATGCCCGAGCTCGAATACCCCTTTGTGTCCGTGGTTACCAGCTATGAAGGTGTTGCCTCCGAGGATATTGAAAATCAGATCACCAAGCCCATAGAAGAGACGGTGAGCACGGTAAAACGGGTGAGCAGCATCAGATCAATATCAAAAGAGGGCGTGTCGGTGGTCATGGTAGAGTTTGAGTGGGGCACGCTTCTTGACTTTGCCGCCCAGGATGTCAGGGATAAGCTCTCCTGGATAACAGACTACCTGCCTGAGGAAGCCGATACCCCGTTAGTGGTTAAGTTTAACATGTCAGACTCGCCTATCCTCTTTTACGGTGTCACCGGAATGGAGGATACGATCAAGCTCCGCCAATATCTCAACGACAATGTGAAAGGGAGGATTGAGCGGCTTGATGGGGTGGCAATCTGTTGGATCGCCGGGGGATTGGAGAGGGAGATCAATGTATTGGTTGATCGGGATAGACTCAGGGCCTACAGCCTTTCCCTGAACCAGGTTATCGAAACGCTGAAACGGGAAAACCTGAATGTCTCAGCCGGGCACGTGACCCGGGGATATACCGAGTACCTGGTGAGGACCATGGGCGAGTACAAATCCCTGGAGCCCATTGCTAATACCATTGTAGGCATACACAACGGTACACCCATCTATATCAAGGATATTGCCAGGGTAGAAGATACCCACAAGGAGATCCGGAGCTACACCAGGACCAACAGAAAAAACTCGTTGGTCGTGATGATCCTGAAACAGTCAGGGGCCAATACGGTTACGGTAATTGATCGGGTAAAGGCAGCCCTAGATGAGATAAAGGATGAGTTGCCAAAGGGTGTTACCTTTCATCCGGTAATAGATTTTTCCCGCATTATCAAAAAGGTTGTCAAGAGAACGAATTTCAATGCCATTCAGGGGGGTATCCTGGCTATCCTGGTGATCCTCTTTTTCCTGGGCAGCTGGAGGCCGACCTTGATTATCTCCTTGGCCATTCCCCTGTCTGTAGTGACAACGTTTCTGGGTATTTATGGCCTGGGCTATACCTTTAATATCATGACCCTGGGTGGTCTGGCCCTCGGTATCGGAATGCTCGTTGACAATGCCGTGGTGGTCATAGAGAACACCTTTCGCCACCTCGATGAACTGGGCAAAGATCGTAATGAGGCTGCTAAAGTGGGTGCAACAGAGGTTGGAATGGCCATAACCGCCTCAACACTGACAACAATGGCGGTGTTCTTCCCCATGGTGTTGACAACGGGAATCGCGGGCAAGCTCTCACGCCCCTTGGCTTTGACCGTATGCCTGGCACTGCTCGCCTCTTTGTTTGTCTCTCTTACCATTGTACCCATGATCGCCTCTACCCTCTTGAAGGGAAGAAGGCGGGATGAATCAGGGCCGGGACCGGGCAGGAGCCGGTTTGAACCCATCAGGAACGTGTACCGGAGATCCCTTGGCTGGGCCCTGCGGCACCGGAAGACTGTGATCGCAGCCACCCTGCTGCTCGTTGCCGGAAGTGTGTATATGGTGCCCAGCTTAGGGTTTGAGTTTATGCCCAAGCAGGATATCCCCATTCTCTCGATGATGGCCAAGATGCCGGTGGGAACAAACCTGGAGGAAACGAACCGGGTGATCGGGAACATTGAGGATATCCTGTTTGATCAGCCGGAAATCGAGTATGCCGCGCTCGTTATCGGGCTCACTGAAACGAGCAAGATGGATCTCGCCTGGGGCATGGGAACGGCAGATGTGAATGAGGCACAGATCATGGCCAAGCTCGTTGATAAAGAGGATCGAATCAGATTAGCGGATGAGATAACCGATGCTATACGAGAGAGACTTCCCAAGGTAAAGGGTGCTGAATTCACCTTTGTAGATCTCGGTGAAATGATGATGGGCGCTGGGAGTGAATCGCCGGTAGAGGTGAAGATCTTTGGTAAGGAGCTTTCCGTGCTGAAAGGTGTCGGCGCATCCATTGCAGAGGCCTGTAGAGATATTCCCGGGTTGCGGGATGTTGAACTGAGCCTCAAAGACACCAAGCCGGAAATACGCATAAAGGTGGACCGGGAAAAGGCAGCACGGTTGGGGCTAACGGTGGGGGCCATTGGAAGGACCGTAAAGGAGGCCTTTCTGGGAATCGTGGCCAGCAGGTACCGAATCAGGGGTGACGAGTACGACCTGAGGGTACGCTTGCAGGATCTTGACCGAAACTCGATCAGCGACATACGCAATATCAATATCCCCTCTCCCATGGGACACCAGATTCCCCTTTACCAGGTAGCAGAAATCGAATTCGGCAGGGGGCCGGTGGAGATAACCAGGGAGGACCAGGAGCGAAAGGTCACGGTAAAGGCCAACACCTTTGGTAGGGACATCGGCAGCATCGTGGAGGATATCAAGAAAAGGGTGACAAACATCAGGCTTCCTGAGGGGTATTTTGTGAAATACGGAGGCAGGTATCAGGATATGGAGGAGGCATTCTCGGGGCTGCTGTGGGCATTGGTGGTAGCGATCATGCTGGTGTACATGATTATGGCAGCCCAGTTTGAATCGCTCCTCACACCCTTTGTTATCATGTTTACCGTGCCCCTGGGGTTTATTGGTGTTGTCGCCGGACTCCTTGCCTTTGGACGGACCTTATCCGTGCCTGCCCTTATGGGGATTATGATCCTCACCGGCATAGCGGTTAACAACGGCATTGTTATGATAGACTATGTCAATCGATTACGAAAAAGAGGGATGGAATTTGGAGAGGCTATTGTTGAGGGGGCAGCGGTGCGGGTGCGGCCAATACTGGTGACTGCCGTCACCACAATCCTCGGTATGCTTCCCATGGCCTTGAGTCACACGGAAGGGGCGGAACTCCGGTCACCCATGGCCATTGCCGTAGCATCTGGCTTGCTGTTTTCTACCTTTCTGACACTCTTTATTATCCCCATTGCCTATAGCATTGTTCATCGGGTCAAATATAGATAGAGAGAAATGTCAGAATATGAGTAGGCGCCAGCGCAATCACTTGGAGATCACAAGCCTTTTTGATATTTGGGATTTGGCATTGATTTGATATTGGGATTTTGAAATTTGGAATTAGATAAATCTTATTGAGATCTTTTTTGCAGGAAAAACCTCTAGCTCTATTAAAAGGCCGATAACTTCCCTTTCAATCCTTCCCTGTCTCTATAAGGGTATCCAAAAACACCTTATAGAACTTCTCATTATCAGAGATTCCCTTTTTCAGGATCAAGGACAGATTAGAGATATCATCGGGGTTCACTAGCATGTTGGCACTCATTCCAAAGGCCTTCATAAGATCCATGGTCTTGAATTTCCTGCTGAGCAGCACCAGGAAGATCCTTCTCCTTACACTCATGGAGAGACGATTGAGATAGTTAATCACCGGGCCCTCTGCAAGGGATAGCCCGTCAAAACCATCAGAGAGCATGATCAGGTCAAAGTGGTGGAAAAGCACCTTACCCATAGCCTCTTTAATAGAGGCCGGGACAACTGTTTTATAGGATAATTCCTCAAGGGCGGAAGTGATCTCCTTTACATGTTTGGCATCTCCATCCAAAATGAGGGCCAGCTTGGTTCCTTCCTCGTAGAATTCCAGTGGACTAATATCTTCGTCATATTCATAGTCAAAGACAATGGCACCCTCGGCTTTCTCTTTCGAGACCAGGTCCTCGCCACCCTCCTCGATCTTCTCCTTCTTTTTAGGGGCCAGATCCTTTTCCGGCTTAATTTCTGGTTTTTTCTTTGGGGCCAGACCGGCGTCCGGTTTTGTTCTATCTATTTTTAGTTTGCTCTTACATTTGGGGCAGGTAATGCTCACCATCCTCACTTGAGGAGGTGGAAGCTTTGAATCAGGAATCTTTAGTTTTGCCCCACACGATGTACAGGTAACATCCATAAGCCTATCTCTTTGTTATTTTAATTGAATGTTTCGTCATAGCCGCTGTCTATGGCCAGACCCTCTATGGTAGTAGTCTTTTCTCCCTTGGCTGCCCTTATGGTATCGATTGCCCTTCCCAAAGCTGCCCTTTGTGATGCATAGGCCAGAGCTGTTTCTTTGGTGATCAGTCCATTTTTATAATGATCGGCAATGCATTGATCAAAGGTCATCATACCAAAGGCCTGACTTCCCTCAATAATATCATAAAATGTCTTTTCCTCAGCTTCGCCATGGAGGATGAGGTCTCTTACCCTGAGGTTTGAGCCTAATATCTCAAAGGCTGCTACTCGACTACCCCCGATTTGAGGCAGGAGCCTTTGGCATACGATCCACCTGATGGTGTCAGCCAGCCTGATCCTGACTTGCTTTTCCTCCTCTTTATCAAACATGCCTATAATTCTGTTGATCGTTGAACCCGAATCCACCGTGTGAAGGCTGCTCAATACAAGATGACCGGTCTCTGCTGCAGTAAGCGCTATATCTGCGGTCTCCTTGTCTCTCATCTCACCCACGAGAATGATCTTTGGTGCCTGGCGCAGGGCAGCTCTCAAGCCGGAAGCGAAGGTATCAAAGTCGGCACCCAGTTCCCTCTGGTTGAATGTGGACATTTTCTGCGAATGGACAAATTCTACTGGATCCTCAAGGGTAACCGCATGAACTGATTTTTTTTCATTTATCTCGTTCAGAAAGGCTGCCAAAGAGGTTGTCTTTCCGGTTCCGGTAGCACCGGTAACCAGTATTAATCCATTCAACGTGTCGGTCATTTTGTAGAAGGTAGGAGGAAGCCTCATTTCTTCGATGGTAGGCACCCGGGATGGTAGTTGCCTCATGGCCACGGAAAACCACCCCTTTTGTGAAAACACATTGACCCGCAAACGCGCCCTTCCAGCCAGCTGATAGGATAGGTCACAAGAACCTTGCGTTAAGAGTGCTTTGGTGAGTTTCCTATCATTTCTCATCATATTCAGGGCAATTATCTCGGTCTGGAAGGGTGTCAATTGGTCACCCAATATCTCAAAAGAGACCGGCTTCAGTTCACCTGCCGTCTCTACCTGAAACGGCCTGTCTACCGTGACATTTATGTCGGAGACATCTTCATATGATTCAAGCATAACGCCTAATATGTGATCTACCTGTTGCTTTCTCATTTCTCTACCCCGTCATGGTTAGGCCTCGGTGAAGTCTGTGGGAGGACTTTTGAGGAATGGGACAAATTTACTCTTATCGTTACATTTTGCATACGCCTCTTCTGCACTTACCGTCTTTTTGGTTAAGAGGTCCATGATGGCGTCATCAAGAGAGTGCATTCCGTATCTTTTTCCCGTTTGGATAGCAGAGGGAATCTGAAATATTTTCTGTTCCCGGATCAGGTTTCTCACTGCTGGGGTGCCAATCATAATCTCGAGTGCAGCCACACGACCCATGTCACCTGGTCTTGTGTTTTGCCTTCTAAAAAGGCTCTGACATATCACCGCCCTGATGCCATCAGCCAAGGTGCTCCTCACCTGAGCCTGTTGGTCTGCGGGAAAAACCTCTATTACCCTGTCGATTGTCTTGGGAGCAGAGGATGTATGGAGGGTACTAAAAACGAGGTGCCCAGTCAAAGATGCCTCAATGGCAAGGTCAATGGTCTCAAGGTCTCTCATTTCACCGACCATAATAATATCCGGATCTTCTCGAAGTGCTCCCCGCAGTGCTGCAGAAAATGAGCGTGTGTGCATACCCACCTCACGGTGATTAATCATGGCCTTCTTGCTCACATGAACAAATTCAATGGGGTCTTCAACGGTAATAATGTGGTCCTTCCTGGTTTTGTTGGCCTCATCTATTATGGCTGCCAAGGTGGTTGACTTTCCGCTTCCTGTTGGTCCTGTTACCAACACAAGCCCTCTGGGCAGTGTGGCAAGCTGTTTGATAACTGATGGAAGCCCGAGGTCTTCACAGGTGAGGATTTGACCTGGTATCTCTCTAAAGGCGGCAGCTATTCCGTTGTTCTGTTTGAAGAAATTGGCCCGATAGCGTGCTAAACCCGGTATCTCATAGGCAAAGTCAACATCCCCTGTCTCTTCAAATACCTTAATTTTGTGCTCAGGTGTTATTTCATACAGCATGGTCTTGAGGGAATCGTTATCCAGAGGGTTATATTTTATCCTTTCGAGTTCGCCCTTAACCCTCAAAATAGGTTGTTTGCCGGCAGCCAGATGAAGATCTGAGGCCTGTTGTTCATTCATGAGTTTGAAAAATGCATCAATTTGGGCCATGGCATCTCCCTTTTATGAAATCGATCCTCCTGGGCTGAACGCTGCTGTTGCTTATACCATATACCTTTTGGCCTTCAAACACAATTTTTTAGCACTCTTTCAACTGGGAGGGGAAACCATCTCCCGGCTGCATGGTAACAGTGATTTTCATGTGGGTTTTCGATCTACGGATTGTATGCCCTATTTTTGAGCAATAGGCGTGCCAACGTGGACAGACCGCACTATACCTATGGAGTAGATCAAAAACATAAAGTATATCAATGGGATATGGAGTTTCATGAACGCCAACAAAGAAAAAACCTCAAAGCCTGTGTGAGAACAGCGGGAAAGGAAAGCGGGCCTGTATGCCAAAACTTTGACAGGGTATACAGGGAAGATGGCGCATAATAGGCAGAGAAGCAACACCCATATGACCGATTTTCATATGGTCGTGGGAGAATTCTCCCCTGTGCCGGTAATGGTTGCCTGTATAATAGAAAACGAAGATGGCCTTGACATGGGTTCAAACCTCAAATATAAAAGCCCTTATTGGAAGAAAGGCCGCAAAATAACAGCAAGGGAGAAGCAGTGCTGTGAACAGAGAAAAGAGCATTACTATCAATGGAAAAAGGTTCTCTCTTGAAGCGGGAGAAACCGTTCTTGAGGTTGCCCAGAGAAACGGTATTGATATCCCGACCCTCTGTTATATCAAGGGATCGATGCCTACGGGGGCCTGCAGGATCTGCGTGGTTGAGGTTAAGGGTGCCCGAAATCTCCTTCCTGCTTGTGCCACACCTGCTACGCACAATATGGTTGTTGAAACAGAATCGGAACGGGTGATACAGTCCCGGAGGATGAATATAGAACTCCTTCTGGCCTCTGGTAACCATAACTGCCTTACCTGTGAGGCAAATGGTGACTGTGTTCTTCAGGAGCTGGCCTACCGGTATCAGGTGGAGATCGTCAGATTTCCAGAAAGCCCGGCCAGATACGCGACTGAGACCAGCAACCCCCTTATCATCAGGGATTTTTCCCGCTGCATCCTCTGTGGCCGGTGTGTCCAGGCCTGCAACGAGGTTCAGGTAAATAACGCGATTTCTTATGGGTACAGAGGAGCTGCCTCGAAGATTGTAGCAAACGGTGACCTTCCCTACGATGAATCTGACTGTGTGTTTTGCGGAGAGTGTATCCGGGTTTGTCCGGTAGGTGCCTTGATAGAGAAACCGAGCCGTTTTCAGGGACGACCGTGGGAGGTTCACAAGGTCAAGACAACCTGTCCTTACTGCGGTGTAGGCTGCCAGATAGATCTTCATGTAAAAGATAATAAGGTTATAAAAATAACAGGGGCAGAAGACGTTCCACCGAATTTTGGCAGCCTCTGCGTCAAGGGCCGTTTTGGATACGACTTTATCAATGACCCTGAAAGACTCACTGTTCCCCTTATAAAGGAAGATAGTCAGTTCAGAGAGGCATCCTGGGACGAGGCCCTTTCTTTGGTTGCTGAGAGATTGGGCGAAATAAAATCGAAATTTGGCCCGGACTCCATCTCTGTATTCAGTTCTGCAAAAACCACAAATGAAGAAAATTACCTGGCCCAGAAGTTTGCCAGGGCGGTTCTTGGGACAAATAATGTTGATCACTGTGCCAGACTCTGTCACGCATCAACGGTGGCTGGCCTTGCAATTGCCTTTGGCTCAGGGGCCATGACAAACCCAATAGCCGATATAAACAAATCAGAGGTTTTTCTTGTAACCGGCTCTAATACTACAGAGGCGCATCCTGTTATATCATCATATATGAAAAGGGCACTGGAATCAGGCAGGGCCAAACTCATAGTTGTCGATCCCAGACGGATTGAATTAACCCGCTTCGCCACACTCTGGCTCAGGCAAACCCTTGGAACCGATGTGGCCTGGGCCAACGGGATGATGCATGTAATTATAAAAGAAGGTCTTTATGATAAGGAGTATATTGAGAGTAGAACCGAAGGATTTGAGGCCATCAAGAAAACGGTTGAGAAATATAACCCTGAATATGTATCAACCATCACAGGGATCCCCGCCGATGACCTTGTTAAGGCAGCGAAGATGTACGCCCGCGCTCGTCCGGCCTCTATATTCTTTGCCATGGGAATAACCCAGCACACCACCGGTACCGATAATGTAAAATCAATGGCAAATCTGGCAATGCTCTGCGGAAATGTTGGTGTTCCCGGAGGAGGAGTAAATCCCTTGAGAGGGCAGAATAACGTTCAGGGCGCCTGTGATTTTGGTGCCCTTCCCAATGTGTATAGCGGATACCAGCAGGTGGGTAATCCGGAGGTCAGAGAAAAAATGGAAAAGGCCTGGGGTGTCAAAGATCTCCCGGGATCGCCTGGATTGACTGTAACGGAAACTGTAGAAATGGCCGGGCAGAACAAGGTCAAGGGGCTGTATATCAT
>JADFWK010000118.1 GCA_015223015.1 Pseudomonadota bacterium | reverse complement strand
ATCATAGGCTCCATCTATATAAACCATTTTGAAACGCCTGCCCGCCATGCAAGCAAGGCGAGGCGGGCGGGCCCACTCATCTAAACTATGTGGGGCATAATCCAAAAAAAAGACACCCATACCCTGCAAGAAGCTTGAAAATCAATATGTTAGGTTTCACTATGACGTAGCCCTGAGTGAGACTCCCTGGATCTATCTGAGTTGAAACCTGATGGGTACCTTTACCCACATCTCAACCAACTCATCTCCCTTCCTGCCAGGGTGAAAAACCCATCCCTTCACCCCTTTTATCGCAGCCCTATCTAACATCTCAAAGCCACTTGATCGAGCCAATCGCACAGAACCCACCTTACCGTCCGTCGTAACCAGAACCTCCAGGAGCACCGTTCCCTGATAGTTCCTCCTTCTTGCCAATAAGGGGTATTTGGGAGGACTATTCTGTTTGTAGTTCGGCAGGGCATAAGTAATAGGAGGAGCAAGAGGTAAATCAGGTGACTCCTTTTTTGTTATCTCCTCAGGCGCATTATCCGTTTTCGATGGGGCTATTGGTATGTCAACCATATCTGGTACAAAGCGATTATTTTCCTCGGATACCACTCCCTTCCCGGTAATAGGAGGTTCTGCCAGTTTAAGATGAGCCACTTTCTCATCTCTTTTCGGCTGGTTCTCCTTTGGTAATTGTCCTTTTTCCGATTCAATAGTTTTTCTGTGTTCGGTTTTCGGCCCAACTCGCTTTGTTGGTGTTACCTTCTTTTCTATCGACTCTTGTACGCTGCGCTGCTTAATAACAGGCGGTGGCTTTTTTGCCGCAGTGCGCTTTTTCACGGGTCTTGGCCT
Source organism: Pseudomonadota bacterium (assembly GCA_015223015.1). Lineage (GTDB taxonomy): Bacteria > Desulfobacterota > DSM-4660 > Desulfatiglandales > B25-G16 > JADFWK01. Next base: position 4,477 of record JADFWK010000118.1, on the reverse strand, counting down.
GGCTATATCAATGGTCAGGGTTCTCAGGGGCTTTTTACCATGCACGGACCTCTTAAACACATCCAACTCTACCCATGCCAAAAGCGAATGGAGGATCAATGCCATAAGAAAAGCGAAAACAAACGATCGGCTCAAGGTTGCTTCTCCATCGTGGCCTGCAAGGAAATCCTGCTGAGGCCAGCCACTCTTATCTGATCGAGCACATGAACGAGCAGCTGGTATGAGACTGTTTTATCAGCAAATAGAAGCACTCCCGGGCTCCTGTGTTCCTGGGCCCTGACCTTTAGAAGCCGGGCAAGATCTTTCAAAGCTACCCGATGAGTATCCACCAGTATCTCACCGCTTTGCTTAATGGTCACCGACAATAACGATTCCCTTTCTATCCTGGCAGATGAAGAAGTGGGAAGGTTTACAGGTACGCCACGGTGAACCGCCATAGAGAGCATTGCATAGATAAAAAAGACAAGGAGAAGAAAAACAATATCGATGAGCGGGAGAATCTCTATCCGGGCCCTTCTCCGTGATCCAAGATTAACCTTCATCAACTATTTCCTCTTTTTCCCTCTTATTGTTCGGCTGATTCAGTTTCTCATACACTATCTCCAAACTGGTAGCGTATTTTTCTATGTATGCTGCTGCCTTTTCTACCCGAGAATTGAAATAATTATAGGGAAACAGTGAAAGAATGGCGATACCCAATCCAGATGCGGTTGTTATGAGGGCCTGAGCAATCCCTGCTGTTACCGCCTGTGGCTCTTCGATTCCTGCACTTCCGAGTATTTCAAAAGAGAGAATGATCCCTATTACCGTTCCAAAGATACCCAGCAAGGGAGAAACGGTTATTATGGTATCCAAGATGGGAAGATGCCGCCGCATCCTATCTATCTCATCCGTAGCAGCCGTCTCCATTGCCTTTGCCATGCTAAACTCCTTATGAAGGATCCCTGCTACCAGAATCCTCAGCGCAAAATCCTTTGAATCTCCGATTCTTGTCCTTACCGCTTCCCAATCGCCTCTCTCAGCCAACGATAGAACATCATTCACCAGGGCTTGGTCCCTCCTATGATCCTCGACTATCCAGAACATCATCCGCTCAATAATCACCGTGAGGGCAATTATCGAGCATATCAAAAGGGGATACATTATGGGACCGCCTTTAAGAAATACATCAATCATATCATCTCCCTTTTACCCTCTCCCCTCCTTGAAAGAACCGTGAGGCGAGGGGTTTTACTGATCGGATTTTTGTCAACCAGCACCGGACACTCATATACAGTGCTTATAGTATCAGCAGTTATCACCTCAGCAGGCTCACCAATCTTATAGACACCTCCCTTATCCAAAAGGAGCATCCGATGGCAGTATTGTGCAGCAAGACTGATATCATGGGAAACAATGATTACGCTCAGCCCTTGTGTGAGAGTCAGAGATGAAATGAGATCGAATATCTCTACCTTATGCCGTATGTCGAGGAACGAAGTTGGTTCATCCAGCAAGATTATGTGAGCTGTCTGGGTCAATGCCCTGGCAATGAGCACCCGCTGTTTCTCTCCACCTGACAGTTCGTTTATGGAGCGCTTGGCCAGGTCAAGCGTGTGGGTGAGTCGCATAGATTGTCGTGCTATTTTCACATCCTCTTCCCCCTCAAAAGGAAATAATCCGAGATGAGGAAAACGGCCCATGATCACCACTTCAAACACGGAAAAAGGGAATCTAAAGGTCGACTCCTGAGGTACCATGGCTATCTGCCGCGCAATGTCACCCCTCTTATACGTGGAGAGTGGTTTATTCCGCAGAAGAATCTCTCCCTTGGGTATCTTTAAAACTCCATCGATAATCCTGAGCAAGGTGCTTTTGCCTGAACCATTGGGACCTATCAGCCCTAAGATCTCACCCTTTCTGAGCTCAAAGTCGATCCCTCTCAGACACCATTGTTGCTCATACCTGAAAAATACCCCCCTAAGGATCAGCTCTGGGTCCACTTGCTCCCTCTCTGTTTTAAGAGATATATGAAGAACGGGGCCCCTAAAAAGGCAGTTACTACACCCACGGGCAATTCACTGGGAGATATTATGGTCCGTGCCAGGGTATCTGCAGCTATCAAAAAACAGGCGCCTCCAATTGCAGAGGCTGGTATCAAGAGCCGGTGATCGGGCCCGAGAAGCATCCTCATAAGGTGTGGCACTATCAAACCAACAAACCCGATTATTCCGGAAAAAGATATCACCACACCGGTGATCAGGGATATTCCAAGAAAGGATACCCACTTTACCAGTTCCACCTCCACGCCCATCTGTAAGGCCGTATCCTCTCCACCAACTATGAGATTAAGGTGCCGCGAGAAGAAATAGATGATACCGGATACAATCAGGATAAGCGGAAGGCTTACCGAGAGCTGAATGTATTTGCTCTGGGAAAGGTCACCATAGAGCCAGAAAAGCATGGAATGAAGCCTGCTGTCACTGGTGGTGGCAATGAAAAACATGATCACTGCTGTAAAAAAGGCATTAACAATCACGCCGGTAAGAAGTAACGTTGCGGATTCCAGTCCTCCCTGGCGGCTGCTTATACTTATGACCAGCAAAACAGTAAACAAGGCACCCATAAATGAAAGAAGCGGTACGCCAAGGTGGAATCCGAAACCAAAAACGATACCGATGATGGCGCCTACTGCTGCGCCACTTGAGATACCGAGTATAAACGGTTCTGCAAGAGGGTTTCTCAGGAGGGCCTGGAATACAACCCCGCCAAGAGAGAGAGAAAAACCAACCAGGCCAGCCAGCAAGATCCTCGGCAATCTTATTTTGTAGATGATCATCCATGCCTGTTGATCCAACGCTCCGTGGCCTATAGACCATGCAAGAATATCCCGGAGAGAAACCTTTGCAGGACCCAGACTCAAAGAGATCAGGATTATGATAATGAGTATCCCTAATAAGATGAGTCCGGTTACGATTACCTTTACAAGAGTTATTCCCTGATCCTCGCTACCTCTCATCCCATACTACCTCTGGGTGCAGTAACCTGGCCATCTCTTCTAAGCCACTGACGATTCTCGGGGCAGGCCGGTCTATCAGGTCAGAATCGATAAGATACACCTTGCCTTTGCTTACAGCTGGTACCGTAGACCATCGAGACCACTCCTGCTTTGCCTTCTCAAACTCCTCTCCCCTTTCCATAGATGAGATAATAATCACATCCGGTCCTTTTCTTATTACCTCCTCTATGTTCAGTTTGGGATAGGTAATTGGCTGATCTCCGGTCATGTTTCTCCCTCCAGCCAGCTGAATGACGTTATGGTGTATTGTTCTGCCGTTTACACTCATAAGGGGCCTCATGTTTATCACCAAGAGCACCAAGGGTTTCTCTCTGTTGCGTACTGCTCTCTCAACCCTCAATACGCGCTCTCTCAAAGAAAGGACGAGCCTTTCTGACCTATCGGTTACACCGCATATCTCTCCTAATCGCTCCAGAGTGTCGAGGACCTGGCCCACCGTTCGAGGGTTAATAACATAAACGGGTATATCGACTTCCTCCAACATCTCGACATCCTCTCTCCTGTTTCCATCCATAGTGCCAATAACAAGATCGGGATTGAGACTTATTACCTTCTCGATATTTATATTCGTATAGATACCCACCTTTGGTTTGCTTTGGGCCTCTCTGGGAAAAGAGCTAAATCGGGTAACACCGACAAGCCTATCGCCTAATCCAAGGAAATAGATCATCTCTGTAATGCTCGGTGCTAGAGAAATGATGCGCATGGGCGCAGAGGATAAGATCACCGCGCGATCTAGAGAATCAAGGAACACACCTGCATGTGAGGATAAGGATAAAGAGAGAAAGACTCCAACCAATACAATTCTAAGACAGAACCTCGTTATCACGGTATGCCCCTGTCTTTGCCATGCTCATTTCAAAAAAAATCCTTAAATCCAGATGGATTTAAGGACTGCACCCTACTTCCTTGATCCTTAAACAACCGACTCACGCCGGTGGAGCATCACCATGGTGGCAGGTCTTCTGACTCCCCCGCCCTTTTAGCGACCTTCCCATCCGGCACTCAGCTCCCCTTTTACATTTCAATAGCCACCTCACTGATAACAAGGGTAGCCATACTCCAGCAAATGCAATAAAAACACAGAACTGAATGCCCGACAGTGATCAATGCATGCTAAAAGGGTTCCCTCTTCTTATCATATAGGAAAAGGGCGGGGCTACAGCGGCGGGACCGTTCCCGCATTTGACGGGATTCCCTTTTGAACCATTTTTCGGTACCACCAATGGTACATCAAAGATCCAAATCCTCGGTCTCGAGATTAACTTACAGCGTCATGCCTGCTGCCTTACTGATGTAAGGCAATGAAGCTCCCCGCAGCAAGCTGCGGGGTAAGAAATCGGAATTCGCCGAAGCCAACCCGCCTTCGCTGTTCAAGCTTCGGCGCGTTCGCCCCGCCATTCATCCCTGCAGCAAGCT
>JADFWK010000117.1 GCA_015223015.1 Pseudomonadota bacterium | reverse complement strand
CGAAGCGGAAGATAAGCGATGTCAACTGTTTGAGCCCTAAAGGCGAGTTTTGACATCGCCTGGAGTGAGCCTTAGATTTGTCAGAAAAGGTTTTAGACCAAGAGAAAAAGGATTTCGGCAACAGCCTGTTTGGATTTGACTATGACGTAGCCCTGTGTTAATTCTGAGAAGGGTTGGCAGCTATGAATGGAGGCAAGATTTCATTTGAGTTCAGGAGCAGCCTATCCGAATTGGATAAGCTGCACCAGAACCTGGAAGAGTTAGGAAAATCTCTTGGAATGTCGAAGAAAACTATTTTTCAAATCAACCTTGCCATCGAGGAAGTTTTATCTAACATTATTTTGTACGGTTATACTGATAAAGCCGAACATTGGATCAAGATCACCATTTGGGATCAAAATAGAACGTTGAACATACGCATCGAGGATGATGGGATTCCCTTTAATCCTGTTGAGGCCAAAGTGCCCGATCTTGAATGCTCCCTTGAGGAGCGCCAGATAGGTGGTCTCGGCTGCCACATCATGAAAAGTCTTATGGATGACATCGTTTATAAAAGGCTTGGCAACAAAAACGTTTTAACCATGAAGAAAACCATAGAAGACACATAACTTGGCAATGGGCTCGAATTAGATCCTCATTCCAAAAAGTTTCTGATTGCTTTTTTAGTAAATCTAAATTATGTATCAACAAATATGCACGTGTTGGGAGGAGGGGAGATGGAGATTATTGAGAAAAGGCAAAATGATATTTCCATTTTCAAGGTCAATGGTCGCCTTGATTCGAATACTTCACCACGATTCGAGGAAAAGATTGTTGAGGCTATTAAAAATGGATCAAACAAGATGATAATAGATTTTGAGGCTCTTGATTATATATCGAGTGCGGGTTTGAGAGTTATCAACAAGACAACCAAGCAACTCAAACATATTGAAGGCATGCTCATACTTTGTTCCATGCAGGATTATATAAAAGAAGTGTTCGTAATAACTGGATTTGATTCCTTTCTACCCATAGTCTCCACTTGTGATGAAGCTCTCATGAAATTCTAACATTCAATTCTATCGATAAGATTCCTGGCAATGATGCAAAAACCAGGTCCTTACTTGAGGCCTATGAGGCCACGTTTTCCCAGTATCCGCAGAAAACGAGTTACCCCTACCTCGGCTTCCCTGGTGTGCAACTGATACTTTTTGGCAAACCTCTTAATAATCTGGCGTGCCGAACGTCTCCCATCCATAAGATCCCAGACCGTAGTCCCCAGTTCATCGAGATGAAGTTTTTTTGACTGGACCCTGTTGCCCTCCCCCCCAAAGCGTCGGACCAGGTCGGCCACCCAGGGCCGAATCCTTATTGGATAGGTTAAAAGCACCTCACCGGTCTCCAGGCGTTCCTCTTTGATTTCAGTATTCTTTATCGGTGTGCATTTAAGGGCTTCCGCACGGGTTAGCTGTACCGTCCTGTTCTTTCCTTTAAACACACTCATAACCGGTGCAAATCCTGTCAAGAAAACGGGGATCGAGCGGTGTTTTCCCTTCTATTTCGACCCCGAATATGCAGTTTCTTTCCTCTAAGTGCCATAGTCGAAACCACTGGAAAGAGGGCTTTGCCTTTATCCGATTCCACCAGTAAGCCCATATGGTCGGGGGAGGTGCAAGACTCCATTCCACGGCTTTGCTACTGGCCGTGATCACAGGATAGGGCTCTCCCCAGGGATGATGGAGCATCGTTCCAGCGAGTTCGCTAAGGTCCTGGTTAGAAAGAAGAAACGAGGCCGGCCCCCACCGGTGCAGGGTGACTTTATGTTCTTTGGACTTAAATGCCATCTCAAATCTCCCAGCCTCGAATCGGTGCCGCACCAGGTGGAGCGTATCCGGAATCGTTGCCCGGATGCCAAAGACAGACCAGACGATCTGGTTGTCCTCACGGTGATCCTGGAAAGAGCTCAAAAGGCGCTGAGAAACCTCCTCTGTTTTGGAAGAGTCCCTCTGATAGAACTGGATCAGTGTGGCATTCTGGCATGCGGGGCAATAAAGGATCACTCCCTTTCCGCAGATTGTGTTTCCTTGCCAAGAAAAGCCGGTAGCTTTGTATTTACCAAGGGCCTCTTCCCATTCGGCCGAAAGGGGACATTCTATGACAGCCTTTCCAAGCTTTTTCTTGTGCAAGGCGGCAAGACGACCCAGGTGGGCCTGGTGGGAAAAGGCCCCCTTGACCTGCCCCCACTTAAACTCCAGGACAGGACGGGACTCTTCTTCGAGCATCAAGTAGTGTTTTCCTATGGTTCCCACCTGCCAATCAGCAGGGGCCATGAAGCTGATTCCGTTCCAGGCAATTTCCATCCAGGGGGTCTGACCGTAATCCATCACTAAACCTTGGCAAACTCGTAAAAAGTGTTTTGTGAACGAGATTGAGCAAAACTGACTTTTTGTGAGTTCATCAATCTTTGGCTAGAAAAACTAACGTAACTTCTAAGTAAGTTGAGGTAAATTATATTTGTGACTAATCACTGGATTCCTGCTTTCGCAGGAATGACATGTACTTACACTCAATCGTCATTCCCGCGGAGGCGGGAATCCATAGCTATTACCCGTAGCTATTGAGAAGAGCACCAGAAGAAAGTCAAGTAAAAAAGCTGCCCATTTTTAGGCAAAACTACCCCATTACGGCCAACGCCGTT
>JADFWK010000116.1 GCA_015223015.1 Pseudomonadota bacterium | reverse complement strand
GGTGATAAAGCTATTCCCCCTGCTTTAGCAGAAGCCTTCCATCAACACAAAATAGAGAAAATTTTATTCATCGGCCAGGGGACTGCAGGGGTTGCTGCCTGTGGTTGTGCTGAGCTTCTCAGGTATTATCTTGCCGACAGTAGCATTAGGGTTGCTCCCTTTAAGGCATCAGAGTTTAGTGGGAGCCTGTTGAAAACCAACCTGAGAGATACACTGATTATTGCTATCACCCAATCCGGTACTACTACAGATACAAATAGGGCCATAGACATGGCAAGAGAACGTGGTGCTCACACCATGGCTATTGTCAACAGGCGGGATTCAGATATCACCTTTAAGACAGATGGTGTCTTGTACACCAGCACCGGAAGGGACATTGAGATGTCTGTCGCCTCCACCAAGGCCTATTACTCTCAGATCGCAGCGGGTGGTATCCTCGGCCTAAAACTGGCACAATTAACGGCAACGAGAGATGAGGATTTCATCCTTGGGGAACTCGAAAGGCTAATGTTGATTCCCTCGTTGATGAAAAAGGTTCTAGCACGGGAAGAAGAGATTGCCCGATCAGCTCATAGATTTGCACCTACAAAAAAATATTGGGCAGTTGTTGGGAGTGGCTACAACAAAATATCTGCTGATGAGATAAGGATAAAACTGAGTGAGCTCTGCTATAAAACAATCTCTTCAGATGTAGTTGAAGATAAAAAACATATTGACCTATCTTCAGAACCGCTCATTTTTGTCTGTGCAGCTGGAAACAGGGGTGATGTCATAAATGATATCATCAAGGATACAGCCATATTCAAGGCCCACGAGGCAACCACTATTGTGATCGCCACCGAGGGTGAGGAAAGATTCAAACCCTACGCGGACTCATTAATCTATGTGCCAGAGATAGAGGAACGTTTTTCTCCTATTTTAACAACGCTGGCCGGTCATCTCTGGGGTTATCATGCAGCACGAGCAATAAACGCGGAATCTCGTTTTCTCTTCGATTTCAGGGAAGACATCAATACCTACATTTCGGCCTCGCTCGGAAAAGGTCTTGATATCTACCAGATAATACTCAACAAGATCTTTCAGGAGAAGACCGCCAAATTTTCTTCCCATTTCAAAAAAAGACTGGCGGACAAACGATATACCACAGCCATGGAACTAAAGGCTGCCTCTGATCTGACCCTTCTGTTGAAATACCTCTCGGGACGGCTTCCCATGTCCGACTTCGACCTGGATTTTGGAATGAGCGGGACAGCTCCCAATATGTTTGATGTCTTCTTTCGCTGTATAGGAGAGGCCTTAAATGATATGGCCAGACCCATAGATGCAATAAAGCATCAGGCTAAAACGGTTACCGTTGGGACCAGCAGGATATGGGAGCCAATCGAGGGGATACTGTTCGAGACCCTGAAGAAAAATAGATTTGGTGTTAGCAATCTTACCAACAAGAATGTTCTCGTGTTGAAAAATCTTCAGGACATAATCAGTGATATCAAAGGTGAAACCCTTTATCAAATAAGCGACCTTCATTATACCGGGGAGCCGGTTGAAGACTCAAAGATCGAACTGGTAAAAAAGAAAGGGAGTTCATCGAGACTTGCCTCCCGCGTGGAAGCGGATAACAGACTTAAGGGAACGAAGAGGATCATTGTTAAGACCGGAAATGTCTTTATCGGAAAAGGAAAGACTGATGACAGGAGCATCCTTGTGGTCCCCATAATGAAAAAAGGTCCTCACATTGATCATCTCCTGCTTCTCAATGTTGGTGTTAAGAGAGAAATAGAACTGTCAAGAAAGATAAGGGCTCTGGGTGATAAATTTACCCACATCAAAAATATTGTTGAAGAGACAAGCCTCTCCTGGCAAGATGACTTTCTCAACCTGCTTGATGTGGAGGAGCTTTTTGGTAATTCTGCAGAAAAGTTAGCCGAATTTATCGTATCCTCCTCTTCCACCAGCAAACCTTAAGGTGAGGGGCGCCATTATTCAGTGCTTCAGGGTAGTCATCTTTTATTTTATCGGGGACTCGTGATCTTCCCTCATTTCTTGCGCAACCCGAGAATCTCCCGAGCCTCCCGTGGTGTGGCAGTCTCCCTGCCATACTCCTTGGCGATACGAACAATGCGCTCCACAAATTCGGCATTGCTCTTTGCAAGCACACCCCTTTCATAGTATATATTGTCTTCCATGCCCACCCGTATATGTCCTCCCAAGATGAGACCCATCATTGCCATAGGGAGATGTCCTTTTCCGATTCCGATAATGGACCAGGTTGCATCTTCAGGGAGATGTTCGTACAGGTGGAGGAAGGATTTCGGAGTGGCCGGACTTCCCCACGGAGTACCTAAGACAAATTGGAAATGGAGGGGCTCTTCAAGATATCCCTGATCCCTCATGCGGAGGCAGGTTACCATCATCCCCACATCGAAGATCTCGAGCTCTGGTTTCACCCCCTTCTCCTTCATCCTCTTGGCTGCAGCCTCCAGAAACTCCGGGGTATTAATAAAGGCCGATCCTCCCAGGTTAATAGAACCAGCATCAAAGGAGGCAAGCTCTGGCTCCAGTTCAAGAGGTTTCAGGCGTTCCTCAATAGCAAGATTACGGCCTGGAATACCGCTCGTGGTTAAGCACAGCAAGAGGTCAGTCTTCTCCCGCAGTGGCTCCACCACCTGGCGAAAAACATCCAGATCTTGGGTTCCCAGACCTGTTTTTTGGTCACGGACGTGAATATGGACGATGGCTGCCCCTGCGTCCCAGCATTCTATGGCAGACTGGGCAATCTCATCCGGTGTTATAGGTATGTAAGGTGCAACATCCCGGGTCATTCTACTCCCGGTGATTGCTGCCGTGATGATGAGCTTTTCCATGGTTGTTCCCAGATTCCCTTCTTCTTATGTGTTTTCACAGTTCCATTACACTTGATCCCCTCAAGCTTTTCAAACCCATTGGTACCGTTCAAAAGTATTGGCATGAACCATAGTGAGTAGTCGTTTAGAGTGTTAAGGAGGTTATGGCTGTTTTTGAAAGGCGATATCTCAAAAAAATTCCACCGGGTCTTGCAGTGGTCAAATATGTGGGGTTTACACCTTGGAAGCCCTGGGAGTTTTTGCCTGGGTCATCTAAACCCCACACATTTGACCACCTCCCTTGAAGCCAATAGATATCGCCTTGAGAAAATTGGCATGACCGGATAGAGCTAAATACGTACACCTTCTCTAACCAATATACCATTGGGTAAACACTTTTGAACGATACTAACGTTTTAGGTGATGGAGTCATCCACCCGCTCTTTTCTCAGGTTCTCATTATCAGAGGGCTACCCGCTTGTCAAACACATCCCCCCTTTTCCCTTGACCCGTAGCCCAAATACCGATACATGTTTTCATAATGAGTATTCGTTTTCTTCATGATATAATCCCAACGGTTTGCACAAACACTAAAACTAAACTGGCACGATAGAATTTGAAATTCTAAATACGAAACCCGAAACAAATCCAAATAACCGAAATAAGAAATTCAAAAGCCATTCCAGGGGCTTTGGTTCAAGTCAGTGCAAAACGGGAAATAAGTTTTGGTATTTGATATTTGGGATTTCGGATTTGTTTAGGATTTAGAAATTCGGGTTTAGAATTTATTCTGATTGACTTGATAAATGCAGTTTCGGGGCTAGATTAATAATCAGATTTTATATCTTTCGGAAATAAGGACATGCCTCAAACCAAATATATCATTGTAACCGGTGGGGTCCTCTCAGGACTCGGAAAAGGAATCGCTGCCGCCTCCATAGGCC
>JADFWK010000115.1 GCA_015223015.1 Pseudomonadota bacterium | reverse complement strand
TGCCAGGTCTGGGCCAGGGGCACCAAGACCCGCCCGCCTCGCCTAAGGCGAAGCCGATGGCGGGCAGGCACAAAGGCTAAATATGAGTTTATCGCCTTATCTGAAAAGCCTGCCCGCCATCGCGAGCCGCTCAGGTGAGGCGGGCGGGGAAGAAGACAATGTGCCCCGCATAAAAAGGGTATTAAAAGTAATGATTCTTTGATTTTAGTGTCTTAGTGTCTTGGTGGCTGAGTAGTTACCAAAAAGTTTTAAAAAGGAGAGCCATTTATGGAAATCAAAAAGATGCTGTTTGTAACCGATTTCGAGGGATTGTGGTTCGATGCCTTACGATCATTAATGGCCCTTAGAGCGGTAGGCCTCGACCATGTAGTGCTCTTGCATGTGATAGAGCGTAAGGTAGGCTATTATACCAAAGAGGAAAAAACGAGGCTCAAGGCAATGGCTGAAGTCCGTTTTGTTGATTGGGCACAGAGTATATATGAGGAGGGCATGGAATGTGGATCATATATCGTTGTAGGAGATACGGTTCGTAAGATTCATGAGGCCGTAGAAGAGGAAGGAGTAGACCTTGTTGTAATCAATCGCCAGAAAAGGACTAAAACGGAGAAGTTCTATGTAGATTCCAAGACAATCGAATTTCTTCGGAAAACCCCTGCACCGGTCCTGGTACATAAGTACAAGGCGGAGTCTGGCAGGACGGGTGACAAACTGTTCGAGAGGCCACTTTTGGCGATGGATTGGTCTCCTCCTGCTACAAGGGCGCTGGAGTTTTTGGTCGGCCTCAAAAGTATTATGAAAAAGCTACTGGTAGCCCAGGTTATAACTGAGAGGGGCGTAGAGGGTTTGGGGAGAAGGGGGCTTCAGAAGATGGAAAGAGAGCATAGAAAACGACTGGATGATTTATGTAATGCCCTTGAAGGTGAAGGAATAGAAGCAGACGCTCACCTCTACATCGGTGATGTCAACCAGATTCAAAATGCAGCCCGGGAATATGAGGCTACTCTCATTGCCACTGGGACAACTGGCAAGAGTGCTTGGCAGGCGAGGTGGTTGAGAAGTGTTTCCCAGGAACTGGCAGAGTTATCGGAATTACCCACCTTGCTGGTTCCTTAATCAAGGAAGACCAAGCGATCAATGGCATTGAAACGCAGGCTGTGAAAATATATTGAAATGTCATCATATTTCAGTTTTTCTAGGGAATAGTAGTCCAACAAGTTTGAACGATAAACATGATGCTAAAGGGAGATAAAATCCTGTAGTATTGGTCATAAGAGGGGATAAGATGAGAGATATTTTACACAATTCCAACATCGCTGTCGTCGGAGGAGGCAGGGTCTGTAAGGCTATCCTCAAAATCGTCCTTGGGAAGAGTTTCCTCCAGAAGATGAACATCTTGGGCGTAGCGGATGTAAATGAGCAGGCCGAAGGCCTGGTATATGCCAGAGGGAAAGGGATATTTACTACCCTGGACTACAAGGACCTCTATAATATCGAAGGGCTGGATCTGATCATCGAGCTGACGGGAGATGATGGGGTCCTGAACCAAATCAAGTCGACAAAACCGGCAAACATAAGGCTTATAGATCACTTCGAAGCCATGTCGGTTTGGGATTTCCTCCAGATCGAAGAGGAAAGGGAAAGGATTAAGAGGAAGCTGAGGGGATATAGACGCGAGCCAGAGGAGATCGAGAAGCAGTTTGACCTATTCTCCCAGCAGCTTGCCAAGATCGTGGAGGAAAGGACCAGACATCTGCAGACCGTAGAGAGGGAGATCGTTATGAGGGAGAGGGCTCTGTCGCAGATAATAGAGGGGAATACCATACCCACCTTTGTGATAAACAAGGACCATATCGTCACCCATTGGAACAGGGCTATCGAAAAGCTTACCGGCCACAAGGCCGAGGAGATAGTGGGAACGAATAAGCAGTGGCTACCCTTTAGGCCTGAAAAAAGGCCCATAATGGCTGATGTCATAGTAGACGAAATGGAGGAAGAGGAGATAGAGAAGTACTATGGCCATAGTTGGAGGAAGTCATCCCTCATCGAAGGCGCGTATGAGGCAGAGGAATTCTTTCCACATATAGATGAGAAGGGCAAATGGCTCTTCTTTACGGCTGCGCCGATCAAAGATGCCGATGGGAAGAGGGTGGGCTCAATTGAAACGCTCTGGGATACTACCGAACGCAGAGAGGCGAAGGAGGCGTTGCAGACAGCCCACGATGAGTTGGAGCAGAAGACGGCGGAACTCGAGCGGGCAAACATTGAGCTCAAGAAGTTTGATGAGATCAAGTCCACCTTTCTGGCAAATATGTCTCATGAACTCAGGACCCCGCTCAATTCTGTAATTGGCTATACCGATCTGCTCTTAGATAGGGTGGATGGGGATATAAATGAGGAGCAAGAGAAGAGCCTAACAAAGGTGCACAAAAATGCCAAAAATCTGCTTAAGTTAATCAATGATGTCCTCGATATGTCCAGGATTGAGTCCGGAAGGGTGGAATTAGACCTGCGAGCGGTCGATTTGGAGGAAATTATCCAGGAAACGGTCTCTGCCCTTGAACCATTGACAAACAACAAAGGGTTGATAATAGATATGGATTTTGATGAACGCTTACCATTGGGGTACGCAGATCCAGATCGGGTCAGGCAGGTGGTAACAGATCTACTGGATAATGCCATTAAATTTACCTCTGAAGGGCGTATAACTATAAGTGTTAGGCCCTCCGAGGCAGGAACTAAAGGGAACGAGCCGGCTAAATTCGTGGAGGTCTGCATCTCCGATACAGGCATGGGAATCAGGGACGAGGATCTTGATAAACTCTTCGGCAAGTTTAAAGCGCTTGATGCCTCAGCTACCAGCGGATACAAGGGAGTCGGCTTAGGGCTCAATATCTGCAAAGGGCTGGTTGAAATGCAGAATGGAAGTATCTGGGCAGAGAGCAAATACGGAGAGGGCAGCAGGTTTTGCTTTACCTTGCCGGTGACGGGGGAGGCTGTCAAACCAGAAGTGAGTTCTTTGCAGCAGGATTATGAAGCGGAAGACGCTAGGGTGGCGGAAAAGGCAGTTGAGACAAAAGTGCTGGTGGTGGATGATGAACCGGATCATGTGGAGTTTATCAGTAAGATATTAGGGGAAGAGGGTTATCAGACTACAAAGGCCTATGATGGTAAAGAGGCTATTGAGTCGATTAAACACTCTAAGCCCGATCTCATTATCTTGGATTTGATGATGCCCAATGTTAGCGGTTTTGAGGCAATTGAGTATCTTAAAACAGGGGACGATACCAAGGAAATCCCAATCATAGTCGTTACCGGTAAGGAGTTGACCAGGGAAGAGATGGAAGTCTTAGATAGAAGGGTGGAGAAGGTCTTGAAAAAAGGACTTCTCGGAGGGGAAGTCATTCTAGAGGTGGTTAGGAATACCCTCGATAAATTTGGCCTGTGCTAAAGCGGGAGCAGCTATGGACAGTGAGGAAGTTGACAAAGCCTCTTCGCCGAAAATCTTGGTAGTAGAGGATAATCAGGATAATCGGGAAATGGTGGTTAAGGTCCTAAAATTCAATGGCTATCAGGTAGTTGAAGCAGTTGATGGGGAAGAGGCTATAGAAAAAGCAAGGACCGAATACCCGGACCTGATTCTTCTGGATATTTTCCTCCCCAAGATGGATGGTTATGAGGCAACCAGGAGATTAAAGGGCGATACAAGCCTTAGGAATATCCCAATAATAGCCCTGACGGCCCATGCAATGAAAGGCAGTATGGAAGAGGCCTTAGCCGCCGGTTGTGATGGCTACATCCCCAAGCCCATTGATGTCCGAGAATTACCCAAACAGATCCAGCATTTCCTGAAGCCTCGTCCATGATCCATTTATGGAAACTGAAATGACTAGCAAGGCCAAGATTTTGATAGTGGATGATGATGTTGATTCCGTGGAATTGCTGACCAAGAGGTTGCGTGCTGAAGGCTACCATACCTCAGAGGCCTACGATGGGGAGCAGGCCCTGCGACAGGTAGAGGAATACCGGCCTGATGTAGTAATACTCGATATAAAGATGCCCAAAATAGATGGCTATGAGGTATGCAGAAGGCTGAAGAGTTCCGAAGATACCAGACTTATCCCCATTATCATGCTCACGGTGAAGAGGAAGGTACCCGATAAAGTGAAGGGATTGGATGTTGGGGCAGATGATTATATACCGAAGCCCTTTGATTACAGAGAACTCTCACCCAGGGTCAGGTACTGGGCTGCGGTCAAGATGGAGGTAGAGGAAAGGGTAAGGAAAATAAAGCGGCTGGAGCAGGAGCTCATCGATTCTGAAAGGTTAGCGGCTATTGGACAAACCGTAGCGAGCCTTGGCCATTACATGAAAAATATATTGTTTGGCCTAAAAGGTGGGTTCTATCTGGCGAGCACAGGCTCCAAAGAGAATAGCACCGATTCGCTTAAGACCGGCTGGGAAATGTTGGAAAGGAACATGGGCAGGATTTCTGATCTGGTTCTTGATTTGCTAGAGTATTCCACAGACCGGGAGCCAGAATATGAAAACTGTTTTCCCAATGAGATTGCCAATGAGGTCTGTGAACACTTGGAAGCAAAGGCAAAAGAAAATGGTGTAGAGATGATTAGAGATTTTGATCCGTCCCTGCAAGAGGTACTTTTGGATCCTAAGGATATTCATCGCTGTTTGCTTAACCTGGTTTCCAACGCCATCGATGCCTGCCTTTTTGACCCTGACGAAGAGAAAAAATGGGTGGTGCACGTGAGGACAGTTTCTGAAAATGATGGCGCGGTCAGATTTGAGGTCTCTGATAACGGTTGTGGCATGGACGAAGACGTCAAAAAGAAGCTATTTACCACTTTTTTTAGTACCAAAGAGGGAAGAGGTACTGGTCTTGGTCTCCTGATTGCCCAGAAGATAGTTCAGGAACATGATGGAACCATCACTGTCGAATCGCAAGTCGGAAGAGGGTCAACATTTACCATTCGCCTGCCTCATAGGGATGGAGCCACACAGAGAGCAATGGTAAATGAGAGTCATCAAACCTAATTCCAAGCTAGCACATACGAAAGGGAGGATACATCATGAAGAAGGTTCTTCTTGTTGACGATGAAGTTGATGTGAGGAAGTTTGTCTCAAAACTTGTTGAAAGAGCCGGCTATGAAGTCATAGAAGCCAAGAACGGTATGGAGGGAATGGGCAGGGTAAGGGAGGATAAACCGGGCTTAATCATTTTAGATGTCTTGATGCCGAAACAGAGTGGAATCAGGATGTATCGCGAATTGAAGACCACTGAGTCTCTAAAAGATATTCCCGTGATCATGCTTTCTGCTATAGCCCCAAAGAGCTTCTTTCGCTCCCAGGAAGTATTGGCTGAATTTGCCGGTCAACCTGTACCTGAACCTGAAGCGTATATAGAAAAACCAGAAGAACCCGAGGAGCTGATAGAGTTGATGAAGAAAATCTTAGGATAACGGAAATGAAGTGCCCTCCCTAAGACCTTCATACAGTTCCACTCCTTGCTGCCACGGTCACCCCGGAAACCTAACCCTTCTTTCAGCTCTGAAGCTCGGGGATATTTTCATAGTAATCCAGCGATTCCGGATTCATCAGAGCGTCCCGATTCAACACCGGTCTCCCATGGAGGATATTGGTGACTGCGCTTTCAACCTTCTTCATATTCAGGGTATAGGGGATATCCGGGATCTCGATCATTTTTGCAGGAACATGTCTGGGGGAGGCCTTTGCACGGAGCGTCTTTTTAATCTTGGCTTTCAAATCGTCTGTGAGGTGATATCCTTCAGCACACTTTACAAAGAGAATAATCCGTTGATCTCCCTCCCAGTTCTGCCCTATTGCCAGGCTATCGGCTATTTCTTCCAGTTGTTCAACCTGGTTGTATATCTCGGCTGTACCTATTCGAACTCCAGAAGGCTTCAACACAGCGTCAGAGCGACCAGAGAAGGTTACTCCACCTGTTTCGCTATCGATCCTCACATAATCGCCATGACGCCATATATTGGGATAGACATTAAAGTATGCATCCTTATATCTTTTATTATCCGGATCATTCCAGAAGTAAAGCGGCATTGAAGGGGC
>JADFWK010000114.1 GCA_015223015.1 Pseudomonadota bacterium | reverse complement strand
TCTCCTGCTCCAAAGGAGCGGAGGACAATGCGGAGGGGGCAAGAATCCCCCGCTAGTAAGTAGCTGAAAAGACCAACCCGGGATCCTCGGAACTGACGAGAAGCCCCACCCTCTTAGTGAAAATTATGATTATACAACCATTTCAGCATATTCATGGAGCTAAAGCAATAATCAATATAGATTCTAAAAAAAAGGTATATTTGGGGTTGCGGTAAGGGATTTTGGCGAGGATAGACTTGCCCTAGTTGTATACAACTTTTGTACCTTGTGGAGGGGAGAAAGAAAACAATCCATTATTAAGCTGAGCTGTTTCTTGCCAGCCCGAAAGAATGAATCTGCTTAGCCCGCCCACCGTGTTGTGGATCTCAACTTGTTTAATAGTGGAATTTTTCCTAAGAACGATTACCTCGAGGTGATCAATATCTATCCATGGAGGGTCGGGATTAAGAAGGAGATGATAGGTGTTTATTTCAGAATGCGGCTTGAGGGTGATCTGAAAATTGTCTCTGGTATTTCTGATGCCCATGAGGATATCACTGAGTAGACGTAATTCATGGCCAAATTTCGCAGCGGGGTATCTGTAGGCCTCCTTTTTGAGAGGAAGGTACCACCACAGCGTCTGTCCATCGGTAAGCAGTAGTTCCTCTTGTGGGGTTATCTGTTCAAGGCGGAGAGAGTGAGGGGGTTTGAAATAGAGTCTTCCTTGGGCAACATCCTGCCTGTCCGCAGCTCCCAGCATTGCCATGGTCTTACTAATGGCCTCCCTGGTATATTCTGCTGTTATTCCCGCAGCGTTTCCATATTTATCCCTGATACCTTGAATGACCGTCGATACGTTATCATCAGGTAACGCCTGAGTTACGAACATAAAGCCGGAGAGAAAAAGCAGAAGCGGAATTGTAAGGCGGGATCTCGAACTCAAAATCGTTCCCTCCTTGTGAAAACCTCTCGAGGCCTGCTCCCGTCGGACGGACCCACAATCCCCTCCTTCTCCATGGCTTCGATCATCCTGGCAGCTCGGTTATATCCAACTCTGAGTTTCCGCTGGACCATGGATATTGATGCCTGACCTGTTTGGTAGACTAATGCCACTGCATCCTGATATTTTTCATCTTGCTCGCCTCCGAGCTCTTCAATTTCCTCCTCAGAGCTGATATCAGTGACTATAGATGTGTCATAGTCGGGTTTCATCTGCTCTCTGAGGAAGGAGGTCACTCTTTTGACCTCATCTTCAGACACGTATGCACCATGGATTCTCGTAAGCTTAGCTACACCTGGCGGTAAAAACAACATATCTCCATCTCCCAAGAGCTGCTCGGATCCCATTGAATCAAGGATTGTCCTCGAGTCCACTCTGGATGATACCTGGAAGGAGATCCTGGTTGGGAAGTTGGCCTTAATAATCCCTGTTAAAACGTCTACTGAGGGTCTCTGGGTGGCAATTATCAAATGAATCCCTGCTGCCCTTGCCATTTGTGCCAGTCTTGTCAGAGACTCTTCGACCTCCCTGCCGGAGACCATCATAAGGTCAGCAAGCTCATCAATAATAATGATAATGTATGGAAGGTGCTCCTCATTCTTTTTGTCCATGTCAGGTTTAACAGGACCTCTTTCCTTTTCAATTTTTCGGTTATAGGCCTCTATATTCCTCACACCTTTGTCTGAGAGAAGGGCATACCGTCTCTCCATTTCGTCAACAGCCCATCTCAGGGCACTGGTTGCCTCTTTTGGATTGTTAACGACTGGGTGCAATAGATGGGGGATGTCCTGGTACGGCGAAAGTTCTATTCTTTTTGGGTCAACCATGACAAAGCGGACTATTTCCGGAGGGCTCTTAAAGAGGATACTGTTTATCATGGCATTAATAGATACACTTTTGCCTGTTCCTGTTGCACCAGCAACAAGAAGATGTGGCATTTTGGTCAGATCAGTGATCACTGGTTGGCCGATTATGTCCATTCCTAAGGCAATGGTCAGCCGGTAGGGAGAGTCCTGAAAAACTTGGCTGGATAGGATTTCCTTTAAGGTCACGAGTCTTCTCTTATTGTTCGGTATCTCTATTCCTATAGCTGATTTTCCGGGGATTGGTGCTACAATCCTGATATTTGATGCCCTCAGGTTGAGTGCAAGATCATCTGCTAAGGAGGCTACCTTGCTTATCTTGACACCTGGTGCCGGCTTGAATTCATACATGGTAATTACCGGGCCTGGTACGATCTCCACCACCTCACCCTCCACTCCGAAATCCCTGAGCTTCCCCTCGAGGCGGAGGGCATTCATTCTCAGGCTCTCTTTCTCCACCTCGGTGTCTGATGGTTTGGGGGTTTCATCTAAGAGCTCTAAAGGGGGCAGTTTGAACTTACCGGGTACACTCATAAAAGGGAAAAATTCTTGGGTTGGTTTAGATAGTTTCTGGGAAGGCGGTTCAACAATGGTCAGCTTCCTCTCTCGGCCTTTAGTAACCTTTTTTGCGACGGTTTTTCTTGTTTTTGCTCTTTTTCTTCGCTCCATAAATTTGAGCCATTTTTCGTTGGTATAGATAGCAATAGTAGAAACTACCTCCCAGATTGCTTCAAAGAGCTTACCAAAGGAGAATCGGGTGATGAACATGAAGGAGATCACAAAGATGGCGAGAAAAAGTGTATATGCCCCGAAATAATTGAATACCTTCTTTCCTAGTCCGGCACAATACAGGCCTGCCAACCCTCCGCTAACCAGTGCACCCCGGTAAGGCATTCCATCTGGTTTGTGAAGGGAGACCAATGCAGAAAAAGACAGAACCAGCAGAACGAGGCTTACCGACATCCAGATTGGGCCAGAGGAAAACCTACCCCTGAAAAAGCAGATGGCGAGATAGAGGAGGATGGCTATGAGCCAGAAGGATGAAAGGCCAAGAAGCAGAAAGAGGCACCCGGCCAAATGAGAACCTATAGGCCCAAAAAGGTTCTCTGTATGGTCAAGAGCCCCTGCCTTTTTCCAGAAAAGTGGATCCTGGGGGTTGTAGGATACAAGACTTACTGCAACGACAAGGGTTAACAGTAGAAAAACTACTCCCCAAATCTCCCTTTTGATAGGGTAATCGGACGATGCCTTAGCCATTGTGCTACTTTCTTTCTATGTTAAGATCTTGACAAACTCGTAAAAAGTATTTTGTGAACGAGATTGAGCATTCTTGGGAGAAAAGCGCTTGAGATGCTCAGCGTTAAAAAATGCTAACTGTTTGAGGGGATTATACCGAGTTTTAGCATTTTAGCTGAACATTTCGAGCGCGCCCAAAATGCTCACGGATAGAGCAAAATAGACTTTTTACGAATCCATAAAGATCTTGATATCGAAAAATTATTAGTAAAACCACTAATTCGTTTGTCTTGCTTCCCTCTTATTACCAGAAAACAGGTGAAAGAACCATCGCTTTGCTCATCGATACAGGGTAACGTCAAAGTCCAGGGTATAGGCCAGGCCTGCCCTGGCGCGACGTTATTGGAGCATGATATAAGAGATACATTATTTCGCGGCTGCACTCCATATACTGATTCCTTGCAAACCAGGTCTGGGCCAGGGGGCATAATCCAAAAAAAAGATACCCATATCCTGCAAGAAGCTTAAAAGTCAATAGATTAGGTTGCAGTATGACGTGACCCTGCTCATCGATAGTTTTTGAGTTAACAGTCCGATGTCATAGAGGCAATTCAGCATGTTTAAGGAATGGGGAGGTGGCATCCTTTTCCGAGAGAATAGGGTCTTTGATGGGCCAGTCAATGGCCAACTCCGGATCATCCCACCTGATAGTCCGTTCATATTCTGGTTCATAAAAATCAGTACACTTATAGAGAAACTCTGCCCGATCAGATAACACGCAAAAACCGTGTGCGAAATTCGGAGGGATGTAAACAGCCCTTTTATCATTCGCAGATAATAGTACACCGAACCATTTCCCAAAGTTTTGCGAAGATCTCCTGATGTCCACGGCCACATCAAATACCTCGCCATATAAGACCCTGACTAACTTCCCTTGGGGCCTTTGTATCTGGTAATGGAGACCCCGTAGTGTTCGTTTTGTGGACATGGACTGGTTATCTTGAACAAACTCCACCTTGAGACCTCCAACTGCGAATTTTTTTTGATGATAGGTCTCCATGAAGTAGCCCCTCTTGTCAGGAAAGGTATCCGGCTCTATAATGATGACGTCTTTAAGGATTGGAGATGGGCTAAAGATCATTTGTATGGCTCCCCGGAGCCCTTGTGCTTCCCGGTTTTTCGTCTAATATCTCCAAAATGTATTGGCCATAGGAGCTTTCTTTCATACGCATGGCAAGGATCTCTAACTGATCCGCCGATATGTATCCCATTCGGTAGGCAATCTCTTCAAGACAGGCGGTCTTTAGTCCCTGTCGCTGTTCGATAGCATGGATGAAGTTAATAGCCTGTATCATGGACTCATAGGTGCCTGTGTCGAGCCATGCAATACCCCGGCCTAGGGTTTCAACCTTCAATTGGTTATTTTTCAGATAGGTCATATTCACATCAGTGATTTCGAGCTCCCCTCTCTTGGATGGCTTGAGTTCAGAGGCAATAGAGCAAACCTGATTATCATAGAAGTAAAGGCCAGTTACAGCGTAGTTTGACTTCGGGATTTTTGGCTTTTCCTCAATGCTCATGGCATTTCCCGTTGCGTCAAACTCGACCACCCCATATCTTTCGGGCTCGCGTACCCAATAGCCAAATATGGTGGCACCTTTTTTATTGTTTGCCGCTCTCCTCAGAGAATCTAAAAAGCCGTGTCCATAAAAGATGTTGTCCCCGAGGATGAGACAGGAAGGATGATCACCGACAAATTCTTTTCCTATAATAAAGGCCTGAGCCAATCCCTCCGGTCTTGGCTGTACTGCGTAAGTGAAAGAGAGACCAAGGTGCTGCCCATCACCTAATAAGGTCCTGAAGTTTGGAATATCTTGGGGAGTAGAGATGATTAATATCTCTCTGATGCCTGCAAGCATCAGGACAGAGAGTGGGTAGTAAATCATCGGTTTGTCGCAGACGGGAAGCAATTGCTTGCTCACCGATATAGTGATAGGATATAGACGAGAGCCAGAGCCGCCTGCTAAGACAATTCCTTTCGTAGTTTTCTTGGTCATTTACTCATCCCTATAATATTTTAGTATCGTTCAAAAGTGTTTACAAAAACCACTGTGAGCAGTCGTTCACACTCTAAAGCAGGTCATGGCTGTTTTTGAAAGGCCACATCTCAAAAAAATCCCACCGGGGCTTGCAGTGGCCAAATACGTGGGGTTTACACCTCGAAAGCCCTTGGAGTCTTGCGCTAACTCATCTAAAGCCCACGTATTTGGCCACATCCCTTGAAGCTAATAGATAGGGCCTTGAGAAAATTGGCATGACCTGATAGAGTTAAATATATACACCTTCTATAACCAGTACACTATTAAGCGAACACTTTTGAACGTTACCAAAATTTTAGGTATTGGCCTGTTTCAATATCTTGTACCCAGGCCCTATTATCCAGATACCACTCAATAGTTTCTGCTATACCCCGCTCAAAGGCAACCGAAGGCTCCCACTGGACCTCATCTCTTATTTTGGAGGCGTCAATTGCATATCTTCGATCATGCCCAAGCCTGTCAGGGACATATTCTATCAGCTCTGTCCTTGGTTTAGCATTAACTAAACCGAGTCTTTTGTCGAGATAGTCACAGATCATAGTAACAATGTCTATATTTTGCTTTTCGCAATTCGCACCGATATTATATCTTTCACCGAGCAGCCCTCTTTCGAGTGTGGCCAAGATGGCCGAACAGTGGTCATCGACATAGAGCCAGTCCCTCACGTTTTTTCCGTCGCCGTATACAGGGAGCATTTTTCCTTTTGTGGCATTGCTGATGATCAGGGGAATCAGCTTTTCAGGAAACTGATAAGGGCCATAGTTATTGGAAGAATTCGTGATAATCGTCGGTAAAGAGTACGTTCTGTGAAAGGCATTTACAAGATGATCAGAGGCTGCCTTACTTGCTGAATAAGGGCTGGATGGATCATAGGGAGTTGTTTCAGTAAACAAGCCGGTATCGTTGAGTGATCCATATACCTCATCGGTGGAGATTTGAACAAAGCGCTTCTTGGTCACCTCTGAAGCATGATCGAACCAATATTCTTTTGCGGTCTCAAGGAGCGTAAAGGTTCCAAGTATGTTGGTGTTGAGGAATTCAGCTGGTTCAACTATGCTTCTATCCACATGAGATTCAGCGGCAAAATTTACAACCCAATCAATATCAGATTCCCTAAAGATATCCTCGGCGATCTGTTTATCACGGATATCACCTTTTATAAATCGGTAACGTGATGGTGCATATTCCCTCACCACGTCGGATAGGTTGGCGAGGTTTCCAGCGTAGGTAAGCTTATCGAGGTTTACAACCTGAGTTTCGGTGCGATTTCTGAGAACGTATCTAATAAAATTACTGCCAATGAAACCGCATCCACCAGTTACCAATATAGTTATCATTGCTTCTATCTACTCATTAGTCTCGATTATTTCATCGAAAATAGTAAAGGCAGCGGAAAGGGCCGGATTGTCATCCGGCAAAGTAACGGTAGGATTACCAGCCATGTCAAAGTCGTAAAGGAGATCATCTTTTGGAATGCTGCCAGCTAGGTTTAGTCCGTGTTTGGTAATTGCCTTTTGCAAGGAATCAGTTATACCCTCCCGTGCCTGATTGATTATCAAAAACCTTTTCTCTGCCCTTACCTTCAATTCATCTACTAAAGAGTTAATCCGGCCAGCAGTTTCAACCCCCCGTATGGAGGCATCAGAAACCACGAGAAGAAGGTTAACATTGTTTGTTGTCAACCGGCTTATATGTTCCATGCCGGCTTCATTATCCATAACCATGTAAGGATAATTATCTATCAGCTCTCCCAAATACATAGTCAACAGGTTGTTGGCAGCGCAGTAACATCCAGGGCCTTCCGGCCTTCCCATGGCAACAAGGTCAAACCCTTCCCCTTCAACCACTGCTTCTGCTAGCTTTATCTCCATAAACATCTGTTTGGTCATCCCCTGTTTGACAATACCGTCTTTCATTTGTTGTCGACTGGTGCCTAGTGTGTCCGTTAAGGAAACGCCAAGCACTTCGTTCAGGTTGGTATTTGAATCGGCGTCGACCGCCAGTATGGGGGTTTTCCCCTTTTGGACCAAATATTTGATCAAGAATCCAGCAAGGGTGGTTTTACCTGTTCCTCCTTTTCCGGCCATGGCTATTGTGTAGGGCACTTTTCCACTACTCCTTTCTTGCTGCAGAAGGACTTAGCCGCCTGCGGCGGAACTTTTTCGACAGGATCAACAGGATCAACACGATTTTTGAAATGTCCGGGGTCAAACCAGAGATGGGCATTATGCCACTCCATAGAAAATGCACAACCCAGTTTCATCTCTCCCGCGTAGCGGGATTTTTACCCCGTGAAATGTGCAACCTATTTCACTGGGGCGTCTTTCTCAGTTTCTTCCCCGCC
>JADFWK010000113.1 GCA_015223015.1 Pseudomonadota bacterium | reverse complement strand
GGCATACCCTATGTTATGCTCCGGAAGAAGGTGATTGAATACGAAGAATGCTGGCCTGACCTGAAGTTCTGGTTTGAACTCGCGCGCAGGTTAGGATATGAGCAATATTTCCCCTGGAAAAACGTAGAGGAGGCCTTTGACCACATTCTGGAGCCTTCGGGATTGACGGTGAAAAGGCTGGCGGAAGATATTCCCGGGGGAATGCTTTATTCTAGAACGAGGTTCACAGAAAAGGAATATAAAAAAGATGGTTTCCGCACCCCTTCAGGGAAGGTGGAGTTATACTCGGAGGCTCTGGCCAAGCAGGGATATGATCCCATGCCCACGTTCAGAGAACCATTGGAAAGCCCGGTGGCCACTCCGAACCCGGATTACCCCTTGATCTTGACCACAGGTGCCAGAATATTACAGTTCTGCCACTCTCAGCACCGCAATATACCGAGACTGCGCCGGGATGCTCCTGAGCCTCTGGCTGAAATCCATCCTGAGACAGCAGTCGGATACGGTATCCGTGATGGAGATATGGTCACCCTGAGCACAAAAAGGGGCAGCATCGATATTAAGGCAAGAGTCACAGACGATATTCTGCCCAACGTGGTTTCGATTCCTCATGGCTGGGATGAAGCTAATGCAAATATTCTCACAAGTCAAGAACCAGCTGATCCTATTATCGGATATCCGGGTCTTAAAGCCCTGCTCTGCAATGTCAAAAAGAAAACATGAATCTTGGTACTGAGGTCGAAAAAATAGAGACTGTTGAGCCAATTATTGCTTGTAGCATGATTGCTCGAACTCAACCTTACTCCCTTTGCAGCGTTGTCTCTTTCATGCCCCCAGAGACCTCTACTGGTCCCTTTACCGGGAGGAGCTCAAGTTGAAGGGACAGGGGATTTCGCCAGTGCTGGTGACGTGAAGCCACCACTTTTGTAGAGAGATAGTATGGGGAAATGGCCTGTCGGACTGAGATAGTTGCGAGATGGAGCAGCGACGGTGTCGAGAGAGTTGCCAGGCTGCTACGAGAAGTACGGCCTACCGGAACCAAGTTGGAATTGTAAGGGCGCATCTGATGCGAATATTGAGAATCTTTCAAAGACAAGTTATTATACATCCCGAGGGTGATGTCCTGTCAGGGATATCCCGCGGAAATGTCAACTCTTTGACATGCTAGCAATTCTTTCTGCAGATGATTATAGTCGTTGAAATGCCGGAGACGAGCGATGGGCTGTGGTCGGCCTTCGGCAAAGAAGTTTCTTAAACAGCCTGAATTATTCATGGTAAAACAAAAACACACCTGGAGGTATTGAAAAACGAGGTACGCAGAGACGGGGGTTAATTTAGAAATCGATCTATCCCGTGGAAGTATCGAGAGGGAGGAAAGTGACCCAAGATTAACTGAACTTCACCTGGGGGGTTTAGGCACCAATGCCAAGATACTATGGGATAGGGTTCCCCCTGAGGTTGACCCCTTTTCTCCTGATAATCTACTGATATTTAGCACTGGACTTCTATGTGGCACATTTGCCACTGGTGCTAATCGTACCATTGTTTCTACCTTTTCTCCCCAGACTTTGTTAATGGCATTTTCAATGATGGGGGGATTCTTTGCACCAGAACTGAAGCATGCCGGTTATGACAAAGTGATCATTCGGGGCAGGTCTCCCAATCTGGTCTATTTGTGGATAAACGATGACAGAGTCGAAATACGCGATGCCTCTCACCTGCAGGGTAAAGGCGCTCTTGAAACTGCCGAGCTTATCAAACAAGAGTTGAAGAAGCCAAAAGCTCAAGTGGTTTCTATTGGCCTTGCTGGCGAAAATAGAGTCTATTTTGCTTCCATTGAGCACGGTAAATCCAGTGCCAGCCGCGGAGGAATAGGTGCAGTCATGGGAGACAAGAATTTAAAGGCGATAGCCGTTCGCGGAACACTGGATATCAATATTGCCCGACCGGCTGAATTTATGGAACTTTGCCATGCAGTGCTGAAACATATCCAATACCGACTAAACAATCCAATTAAAGGAGTAATGCCCATTCACGCCACACTTGGAGCCCCCCAAGAAATGGCGATAAGTGATGAGCAGTGGCATACTACTAATTTTGCTTGGGGGAATGCCCGTGTTAGAAGAAAAGATTTTTGGACCAAGGAAACAAGAAAGAGATGGGAGAAGACACAGAGAGAAGCGGTGGAGCGGCTAATAAGCTGCTATAACTGTCCACTTACATGTGGAGGAATAATCATCCATCCAAAACTCAAAAGGTATATGATGAAATGCTTCTCGAAACTTACTTATACAATAGCAGCCTTTTCAGACCTGGATTTCGGTTTTAAAATCGCTGGTCTGGCTCAGGAATATGGAGTGGACGGATACTCTACCCCCCAGGTTATGGCTTTTGCCCTTGAGCTTTATGAAGCGGGAATTTTGACTGATAAAGATATGCCAGGAATGCCGTCTGATATCGAAGGGAGGTTTTTCTGGTTACTTGACAAAATCGTTCGGCGTGAAGGGATTGGAGATGTTTTAGCCAACGGTGTTTATTGGGCAGCCCGTCAGATTGGCAAGGGGGCTGAAGCTTACGACCACAACACTATTAAGAAACAGGAGCAGATCCCCATAAAATTAGGGACGCTGAACCCTATTTATTACCTCATGTGGTCCACAGGCGAGAAGATAAACATTACTCAAATTGAAGGTCAGATACCCCAAGCGCCTTTGCCTACCAGAGAACTGAGGGAGGAATTCGTAGAAGATTGGGTCCAGGTTCCCACTGGAAAGGACGAAAGGTTCAGACGATTTATTTTAGAGTGGGGAGATGAAGACAAGAGACCACCGTTCTGGCCATCCATTGATTTGGTCTGTGAACTTGTTGAGTGGCAAGAGATGCTGCACTACATTGATGACTGTACGGGGATCTGCACCGGTTTGTCATCATTCGCCTATAAGCCTCCATATCATATACACAATTTGCCGCCTGTAATCTCCGCAGCGACCGGAATTGATCTCGATGAAGCCGGGTTATGGCAAATAGCCAAGAGGAACAGGATTTTAATCAGAGCCATCAATGTAAGAAGGGGCTTAAGGAGAAAGGATGAGCGTCCTCCGGAAGATCATTGGAGGAAGAGATTCCCTGGGTTTGAAGCCAAGCTCCAGGATGAGTATTACAAATTTAAGGGATGGAATAAGGAAGGTATTCCCCATAAAGAAACCTTACGTGAATTAGGCTTTGATTATGTGAGGGAAGACTTTGAACAGAGGGGGATCTACCAAAGTGGGGAAAATTGAAGGCTGGGCGGGGACATTTTATAAGCGATGGCGGAGGAGGTTGATGTGATTGCTTTAGAGCGAAGGGTAACGGTTCGGGTTTCGTCACAACACACGGGTGAGGTACAATTCAGGGAAGAGATGCTCTGGAGGGTGCATGAAATCGTTGGTAGTTTATTATTCCTTGACAGGTAAAACGAAGCTAGTATCTCAAGTAATCGCCGAAGCACTGAATGCAACGCTATTGGAGATTAAGGAGACAAAGCCCAGAAAACTAGGGCTCTTCGTCTATTTGATTGGTGGTCTCGCAGCTACAATAAACAGGGGGAGTAAGATAAACCCCATAGATGTCGATTTAAAGCAACATGAAACGATATTTATTGGTTCTCCAATCTGGAACTCAAGACCAGTACCGGCTATTAACTCATTTATATACAAGACAAATTTTGAAGGTCGGAGTATTATTCCGTTCTTTACCATGGGTGGCGACAATTCAGAGAAAGTTTTGGCGAACATAACGGCTAAAATAGAGAAAAGCCAGGGCAAGGTAGCAGGCTCTTTTGCAATAACATCGTACGGAGTGTCTGACGAGGAAATCATAGCCAGGGCTAAGGAGGCTATAAAAGAGTATTCAAGCTAGACCGATTCATTCAACAATGCCACTTCTCTCCGACTCTAACTCCAGCTATCAAGAGG
>JADFWK010000112.1 GCA_015223015.1 Pseudomonadota bacterium | reverse complement strand
AGGGAGCATGAAAAGGCCCTGAATCACGGAGTTATCAATGGACATAAAGAGCGTACAGAAAAGGATACGGCACCTTCTCAAAGAGAAGAACGCTATTCTTCTCGTGCATAACTATCAAAGGCCAGAGATACAGGATATAGCTGATTTAACGGGAGATTCTCTAGGACTTTCACTGGAAGCGGCCAAGACGGAGGCCAAGATAATAGTCTTTTGTGGCGTTCATTTTATGGCAGAGACAGCCTCTATCGTGTGTCCGGATAAGGTTATCCTCTTGCCCGTGATATCAGCCGGTTGTCCCATGGCCGATATGATAACTGCTAACTCGTTGATCCGGAAGAAAAAGGAGTACCCTGGAGTTCCGGTGGTTAGTTACGTTAACTCCTCTGCCTCGGTAAAGGCAGAAAGCGACATCTGCTGCACATCAGCCAATGCGATCCAGGTAGTCAGCTCCCTTGCAGACTATGATACCGTCCTTATGACCCCGGACAAAAACCTCGCCCGGTATACCCAAAGGTTTACCGATAAGAAGATAGTCTATTGGGAAGGTTTTTGCCCGTACCATGACAGGTTAACCGCAGCGCAGGTTAAGAGTGTCAAGGATGATCATCCTCAGGCCTTATTCCTCGCCCACCCTGAGTGTCGACCTGAGGTGATCGACCTTGCAGATGAGGTGAAAAGCACTTCTGGAATGCTTGAGTATGTAAGAAAGACTGAGACAAAGGAATTTATTATTGGAACGGAAACCGGAATCATTCATACCTTAGAGACCCAAAATCCGGATAAAGTTTTTGTGCCTGCTGATGAGAAAATGATCTGTACAGATATGAAAAAGATACACTTAGATGACATAATAAAGACCCTCGTGACGTCATCTCCGGTCATAAAGGTTGAGGAAGGCATCAGGGTAAGGGCATACCGGGCAGTGGAAAGAATGCTCAAGATCCCAAGGGATTGATCCAATGAGAAAGCTCTTCTGGATACTCGTCTTTGGTATCGCGATGGCATTGATGGAAGCAGCCGTTGTAGCGTATCTAAGGGCTCTTTATTATCCAGAAGGCTTTGCATTCCCTTTGAAATTGATAACAGCAGGGCATCTTATTGTCGAGCTTGGAAGGGAGACAGCCACCATTTTTATGCTTGTGTCTGTGGCCGCCCTCATAGGCAAACGCTTCTGGGAGAAATTTGCCTATTTTATCATCTGTTTTGGTCTCTGGGATATATTCTATTACCTCTGGCTTAAGCTTGTCCTGGGGTGGCCATCATCACTCCTTGATTGGGATATCCTGTTTTTGATCCCCCTTCCGTGGATCGGGCCGGTCATTGCCCCGGTAAGTATCGCCATAATGATGATTTTGGCTGGGCTGCTCATTACCGCTCTCTATAAGTTTGGATATGACTTCCGGCCTTCGTTCTTAACGTGGGTCCTCACCATTATCGGCACGCTTACCATCCTCTATTCTTTTATGAGAGATACCGGCGCCGGTCTCCATCAGCAAATGCCCCTGCCATACCGGTATGACCTGCTAATAGCAGGAGAGATTCTGTATGTTCTGGCTCTTTTCCTTGCCTGGAGAAATACGGTTCATGAATCTGGATCCTAGGAGGAACGACACGTGAAAAAGGCTGAATCGAGTTTAGAGTATCTCCAGAAACTGTTTATCTTGCCTGACACTACCGATAAATTCATGGAATTTGGTCTTGCTGTGCTCGAGATGATTTATGATTTTTTCAAAGAGAAAAAAGGCCTTCACAAAAAAATAACACTGCCTGAATTGGCTCAGATATTCAATCAGACCTCAATACCAGAAGGCCCCTATCTCATCAGGGATGTCATAGAAGAGATCAGAGAAAAGGTCACGGTTCATTCCGTTATGGTCGCAAGCCCTTATTATATTGGGCATATGACTAGTGCCATACCCTATTTTATGATACTCCTGGAGATAATCATCGCCTCATTGAACCAGAATCAGGTCAAGATCGAAACAGCAAAGGCCTCCAGTTTTGTGGAGAGAGAGCTTGTTGCCTGGATACACAGGATTATTTTCGAACGGGATGAACAGTTTTACCGGAAAAACATCCAGAACCACAGGGTTGCCTTGGGGAATGTCACCTCCGACGGAACAATGAGTAATTTAACCGCCCTTCTGGTAGCCAGAGAAAAGGCCCTGCCACCTGATAAAAGCTTTCCTGGCGTTCGCAAGTCCGGGGTAGAGAGGGCCTTGGATTATTATGGCTATTCAAGAATGGTGGTGCTCATATCCCAAAGAGGTCATTATTCCATAAGAAAGGCGGCGCACCTCCTCGGCCTTGGAGAAGAGAATGTCATAAGCATACCGGTAGACATGTGCAACCGGATTGATATCAGTGCCCTAAAAAGAAAGATCAAGAATATAAAAAGAGATGATCTGAGACAAGGAAAGAAGACAAAGGTTATGGCGCTCATCGGTATTGCTGGCACTACTGAGACAGGTAATATAGACAGTCTTACGGAGCTGGGTGATATCGCCAGGCAAGAGGGAGCATACTTTCATGTAGATGCTGCCTGGGGAGGAGCTGCCTTGATTGTCGATGACTACCGGTCACTGTTTCGTGGAATAGAGAGTGCCGATTCTGTATCGGTGGATGTGCACAAACTACTCTACTGCCCAATGGCCATGGGTATCGTCGTTTTTCGCAATGAAAAAGACCTGGGTCACCTGAAACAGGTCTCTCAATATATCAATCGCCGAGATAGTGTAGACACAGGCCGTTTTACCATAGAGGGATCGAGGCCTTTTGCATGTCTGAAACCGTGGGCCTCCCTTAAGATATTAGGGAGGGGCGGGTACAAACTCCTTTTTAAACAGGCTAACGAGGCAACCTTAACCTTCAAGAGGGTGTTGGAGGAATCTGAAAATTTTGAGGTATTGAATCATCCCGAGCTTTTTATCCTCAACTATCGCCTTGTTCCACGATTTGTCCTGGAGAAGTTTCATGCGTGGGAGGAGGAGATAAAAACACAATCCAAGAGGAATGAAATCAGGGAGCTCACAAAAAAGATGAGAAAAACTAATAGAATTCTGAATGGCCTAAACGTACAGTTGCAAAAGTCCATACGCCAGGAAGATACTACCTTTGTGTCAAGAACTACCCTTGAGTCGACCCGGTACAGGCCCCAGAGGATAGCGGTTTTGAGGGCTGTGCTCATTAATCCATTAATCAATGAGGATATCCTTAAAACGATTGTGTCCACGCAAAACAGAATTGGGCTCACATTAATGGATCACTTTGAACCCCACCTCAGAGAAGCAATCGCGTAAGATCTCCTACATGACTCCCGCACAAGGTGATTTGCCTTTTTTCACAAAGATTACCTTTTCAATATCACCCCAATCTGTTAGTATAAAATGTTGGGATCGTTTTTGCCCCCTACAGTTTGCCATTCACAGGCTGTCGCCCAAACGGAAATTCCTTTGAGCGGTCATTAAAACGTTTTAGCCCAAGCGAAAAGGGATTTCGGCAACAGCCTGTTCATACATACCTACAACAGTAGACATTCGGGATCAACAGGTAAAAGATTCAAATAACACAGGGCCCTGAGCCAAAGTAATAAAGGAGCAACTGGTGGCTCACGATTTAGATCAGGCATACGAAATTTTGAAAAAGAAGGAGAAGGATTATACCTCCTATAGGTTTAGGACCAAGGAGACAATGGCCATTTTTGCCTTCTTTGATCTGGCCCAGGAATTTGCCACCATTACTAATCTGTACAGAACAGCAGTGGCCGTAATCAAGTTCTTTTTCGGCTACGAAAGCTGTATCTACACGATCAGGCCTGAAGATGAGGCCCTTATGCTGCAGTGCTGCACCGCTGAGGGACTTCTCGATTCTCCTATACAAGCAAGAGCAGATATTGTTGTTCAGCAAAGCCCTTATAGGGTCGGCTCCTCGTTTATCTTTCCCATTATTGGAAAAAAGGTCCTAGCAGATAAAGTCCCCCTCTTCTTGGATGACCAAGTTTTGGGCATGCTTGAGATATATCCTGTAAAAAGAATGAGTAATCACGAGTCTCTCTTCTTCCAGAAATATGCCAACAGGGTCGGGTATAATATGCATAATAAGCTCGTTGTTGAACAGAATATAGAACATATCCAGTTTATCAATCAGCTCGTATCAGATATTGAACACAATGTAATTACACCAAACCTCTATTACAAGGCGTTTCTAATCAATATGAAAAGGTATCTCAAAGAACATCTCGCGGGATTAGAAAGCCTCAGCTCTCTCATCTCTCACACTGAAATCGGAAATCATTCATCAGAAAAAAACATAACCCAAGTAGTTGATAATCTGAACAGTATCCATGAGGATATGGGCAAAAAGATGGAGGATTTTGAGATCCACTTTAAGCATTTGAGTCTCTT
>JADFWK010000014.1 GCA_015223015.1 Pseudomonadota bacterium | reverse complement strand
TAGCAAGGAACTCAAGTTTTCAGCTCCTTCGGCAGGGAGATAAAGCTCCTCAGCAACTAGAACGTCACAGGCCAGGATTATATCTTCCCCGAGAAAAACATCTTTAGCCTCGATTTTCACCAGCCCATTCTCCACAGTAATCCTCGGCGGGACCTCAGACTTCAAGAACACCACCCCGCAGTCTCTCACCTCCTGGTAAAGTTTTTCCATTCCTTCGCTATCCACTTTGACGCTTTTGCAAAAGACATAAATCTCGCTGCCCCATTTTTTCTTGGCTTCTAAAGCATTATTCAGAGTAGCCAGTGTGGTAAAGCGAGAATTTTCATCGGAAAAATCGAACATGAAACCTATGGTTTTTGGTTCTGTTTCCAGACTCGAGTTCCGAAGCATGCGGCAGAACTGCTCTTGTGACACAATGTTAATGCCAGAGATTGCTTCGTCTTCGGCTCGCAACTTCGGCTCAGAAGCTAAAGCAAGCGCGGTTTGATACCCGGTGGCAAGAACTATCGCTCCATACTTACGGAGAATTTCCTCTCCCTCTTTTCTTATCCGCACACTGAAATCTCCTATCTTCCCTTCTACTGCCGTCATCTGGGCAGAGGTGAGAATCTCGATGTTTTTATCTCCCTCTACTGCACTTATCATTAAGCCTGTGTCAAAACCATGGAAGCTTTCCAGTTCTTCATTCCCAATCCCCAAAGCCGCCTCTTTTTGCAGCAGGGTTGTCCGCAAGCCAACTCGAGAAAGCTGGAGAGCCGTGTTAATTGCCGAAAATCCGCCACCGACCACAAGAACCTCCCTGTTCACAGGTAACTCTTTCTTCTCCACCGGCTGGAGCAACCGAGATCTATTTACCGCCATCTTTACAATTTCCACAGCCTTCTCGGTGACATCCCCATCATGAGCCCAGGAGCATTGCTCTCTGATATTTGCCATAGAAAGGAGATGACCGTTCAGCCCGGCCTTTTCCAATACTTCCCGAAAAATATGTTCCTGGAACTCAGGAGAACAAGCAGCAACAACAACCCTCTCTATATTCTCCCCTCTGATACAGGAAATCGTCTTTTCCTTTCCTTCTTCAAGACAAAGGTTGGAATTCAAATTGACACAGGTGACACCGGGGAATTTCGCTACCTTTTTGACAGCAGCATCAAAATCAATGTTATTTATAGCCCCGCCGCAATTGCAGAGAAAAACGCCTATTTTTGTTTCCATTCAATGTCTTCCTTGATTACCTCGCCTTTGGATCGCAGATTCAGCTAGCACTTGCATTGCCTTCGACGCTGCTGCTATCCCATGAGCGATGGAATCGGGTATATCCTTGGGGCCTTGACAAGTTCCGGCGACGAAAACGCCATCAATATTGGTTTCATTAGAACCAAGGGGGTCCCTTACATCAAAGAATCCGTCGTCAGCCAAATTTATGCCCAGAATCCTGGCTAAATCCCAGGAGTTCTTTCCAGGAGAAATACCCACGGAAAGGACTACAAGGTCAAAAGTATCCCGACAAACTTTTCCTTGAGAGATATCCTCAAACCTCACTTCAAGCTCGCCGGACAAAGTTTGTAAAATCTCGACTGGCACTCCTCTGACAAATCGTATACTTTCCTTATAGTTTTCGTAGAATTGAGCAAAGCCTTTCCCGGTAGTCTGCAGGTCGATGTAAAAGATAGTCACCTGGGTATCAGGATTCTGATATTTGATAAGCCCGGCAAGTTTCATAGCATATTTGCAGCACACCTGTGAACAATACCCATGTCCTTCGTCCCTGGAGCCAACACATTGAATAAAGGCAATGTTTCTGGGCTCCTTACCATTTGTGGGAAGTCTAAGATAGCCTTCACGAGTGAAAATCTGCTCCAGGTCAAGACCAGTTAAGACATTAGGATATCTACCGTAACCCAAGGAGCCTTTCTCTCTGGCATCAAAAACATCAAAACCAGTAGCAACAATGATGGCACCGACGTTCAATTCTCGCTCTTTTGACTTGAGCTCGAACTCGATAGCTTTGGTAGGACAGCTCCCCCGGCAGAGGTCACATCTCTCCCCTTTAAAGCGCAGACAAAGTCCTTCATCGAGAATGTAAGAAAAAGGTGTCGCTTCAGCAAAAGGTGGATAGATTGCCTTGGGATCAGTAGGACAGACCTCAGTGCAAAGACCACAAGCTATGCATCTCTCTTCATCTACATACCGAGGTTGTTGAATTATCTCAACGTGAAAATTGCCCAGCTCGCCGCCAAGCCCTTTTATCGTGGAATTAGTTAGGAGAGTAATTTGAGGATGGATTACCGCTTCTTTAACCTTATCGGAGACTACACAGGCGGAACACTTGGAGCAGATATCTGTTGCCTTACAACAAAAAGAGGCACTGTGCCCACCAATCACTGCCTCCTTCTCTATTAAATAAACACTTACACCGGCATTAGCTAACTCTAACGCTGAAGCTACCCCTGATATACCGGACCCAACAACTAAAACATTCTTGCTCTCCAAGCTCGTTCCTTAAATTCTATAAATCGTGCCGTTTTACCCCTTTTTTACTTTTTAAGCAAATCCTCCACCCTTTTCACTAATTCCTGAGGGTCAACCGGCTTTTGAAGATAATCCTCCGCCTCCATCATCATTCCCTCTCGCATGGAAAGATGCATTTTTTCTCTATCTTCAGGGTAAACAGTAAGCATCAACACAGGGATATTAGAGAAAAAATGGTATTTTTCGTCGGTTTTAAGCTCATGGCAAACATCAAATCCATGCTTACCAGGCATTATCACGTCTAGGATGATTAAGTCAGGCCTTTCCTCAACCACCTTGCGTAAACCTTCGGCCCCGTCATACGCAGATAACACTTTATAGGACTTGGGCTCAAGGATTTTTTTCACCACTGTGTGTACATCAGGGTCATCATCAATAACTAAAATCTTAGTCTGGTTTGGCATCCTTACCTCCTTTAGACAAGAGCTTCTCTACCCGCTGGAGCAACACAAAGGGCTCGATGGGTTTTTCTATGTAATCATCAACAACAAGTTTACGGCCTAGCTCCAACTCATAGCGCCGCTGACTGGCTTCCTCCCTTATTGAACTTATGACAAGGACCGGGATATCAGGATATCCCTTCTTCTGACAATTTTCTAATTCCCTAATCACAGCAAAGCCATCCATTCCTGGCATTAAGAGGTCCAAAAGCATTATGTCCGGTTTTTCTTCTTTTAACTTTTTTAACGCCTCATATCCATCACAAGCCTCAATTACCTGATAAGTACGAGACTTTAGAACACTAGAAATTGCCAGCCTCATATCGGGGTCGTCATCCACTATCAAAACTCTCGCCATTTAGCTCACTCCGCTTGTTTGGAGTTTTTGGGCAAAATAAAGGTGAATCTGGTTCCCTTGCCTGTATCAGGAGTGGGACTTGTTGCCGATATTTTACCACCATGACCTTCAATTATCTTCTTGCTTATGGAAAGCCCCAAGCCAGCCCCTCTTTTTTCCATATCCAGACCCTTATAGAAACCATCAAATACTTTGGGTAAGTCCTCGGTAGG
>JADFWK010000111.1 GCA_015223015.1 Pseudomonadota bacterium | reverse complement strand
TTGTGATTCTTCGGTTATCTTGGTTATGAGTTCGTCAGGTGACATGGGCGGAAGGTTGCGCCCATCCCTCAGCCTGACGGTTACTGTACCAGTTTCCATCTCTTTGTCTCCGATAACCACCATGTAGGGGATCTTTTTCATCTGAGCCTCTCTCACCTTAAAACTGAGTTTTTCGTTCCTGAAGTCCTTGTCTACCCTGATTCCTGCGTTAAAAAGGTTTCCGTGTAACTCTTCACCGTAAGGGATGTTTCGATCGGTTATGGTAAGGAGGATTGCCTGAACCGGGGCAAGCCAGACTGGGAAGGCCCCTGCGTAATGCTCGATGAGGATGCCAAAGAAGCGCTCCAGGGAACCAAGAAGAGCCCGATGCACCATGTAAGGCCTGTGTTCCCGCCCATCCTTGCCGATGAATGTCATGTCAAAGCGCTCTGGCAGGTTAAAGTCGAACTGGATGGTTGTACACTGCCAGGCACGACCCAAGGCGTCCTTGATCTTTATGTCAATCTTGGGCCCGTAGAAGACCGCTTCACCTTCTTCGCGTTTGTAGGATAGCTCACTACTGTCCAAGGCTTTGACCAGAGACTCCTCGGCCATCTCCCAAATATCATCGTCGCCGATGTACTTCTCCTTGCGCTCCGGGTCACGGACCGATAGCACTACATCGTATTCGTGGAAGCCAAAGGAGCGGAGGAGATGGAGAGTTAGGTCCAGGCAGCTGAGGATCTCATCTTCAATCTGGTCGGGGCGACAGAAAATGTGGGCGTCGTCCTGGGTGAAACCTCGTACGCGCAGGAGGCCGTGCATGACGCCGGAACGTTCGTAACGGTAGACCGTGCCCAATTCGGCCCAGCGGAGAGGCAATTCACGGTAGCTTCGGGTCCGGCTGCGGTATATCATGATGTGGAAAGGGCAGTTCATCGGCTTGATGAAAAATTCCTCGCCCTCGATGTCTATGGGTGAATACATGTTTTCCCGGTAAAAGTCCAGGTGACCACTTGTCTGCCACAGCTGCGCACGGCCGATGTGAGGCGAGTAAACTATCTCGTAGCCTGCTTTGTAATGCTCCTGGCGCCAAAAATCCTCGATGATGGTGCGTATTGTCCCCCCCTTTGGGTGCCACAGGATTAGGCCCGCTCCCAGGTCCTGATGGATGCTGAACAGGTCCAGTTCCCGGCCCAGCCTGCGGTGGTCTCTCTTTTTTGCCTCCTCAAGGTTTTTGAGATGTGCAGCAAGGGAATCCTCGTCGGCAAATCCAACGCCGTAGATCCTGCTCAGCATGGGGTTCCGCTCATCTCCTCTCCAGTATGCGCCGGCAACAGTGGTGAGATGAAATGCCTTTATTCTCCCTGTTGATGGCAGATGGGGCCCCCGGCACAGGTCGGTAAAATTACCTTGCCTGTAAAGGCTCACCGTGTCTTCTGCGATATCCTCGATCAGTTCGAGCTTATAAGGTTCACCCTGAGATTTGAAAAACTCAAGTGCTTCGCTTTTTGGTACTTCACTCCTGATGAAGGGAAGATCCTTGTCTATTATTTCAGCCATGCCTTTTTCAATTGCGGGCAGGTCATCGGGCTCAAATGCCCGCTCATAGTCAAAGTCGTAGTAGAAGCCATTTTTGATTGCAGGACCTATGGTGACCTTCACCCCAGGGAAGAGATCTTTTACGGCCTCTGCCATAACATGAGCGGCACTATGCCTGAGGATCTGAAGTCCCTCTGGAGAGTCTAAGAAGACAGGCTCAAGTTCGGCCGGTGCGTCGATTTCTGCTGAAAGTTCCCTAAATTCACCATTTATCTTGATAGCTGCCAGGTTTTCCAGGTCATCTATTCCGAGGGCCTTTAGGGCCTGAACACCATCGAGGCCTTGGGCAGGAATCTCAACAGGAGAAGAGCCCTTTAGGTGTACTGCTACCTTTTTTTTCATGTGTTAACACCCGATTAAAATAAGGCACCTAAGGAAATACGTGACTTAGATGCCTTATTGTGGCAGACCAAGAATAATCAACTTTTTTATATATCATTTTTTTGGTTTTACTGCAACTCTTTATTTATGGCAGGTATAGATAAAGTAACCCCTGCTCACTCTTACCACCGATATCATGATCTCTTAACCATTTTTGATGGGAGAATCAAGGATAATTATTCAAGGCGTTAGATTATGATGGGAATTGTTATTAAGCAGAAGTCTGGATTTCACAATGCCAATTATCATATTTGGTAGGCGTTCACAGGTTCAGGGTTCAGAAGTTCAGGGTTGCTTTTCTCTTGTTAACCTTCACTAGGCTCGAACCTTGAATCGCGATTTTATCGGGAAACCCTGAACCCGTGAACGGTTAATGCTCAATCTCGTTCACAAAACACTTTTTGCGAGTTTGTCAAATGTCGATTAGCGTTGGGTGCAGCCAAGGGTGACGCAGAATAAGGATCTATCACCTTTCAACACCTCATACCCCTCTTTTTTGGCCCTAAGTTGTTTTTTTCAATTTCGTAGGCCATTTCAGCCCAGTCACACAACAGAGACCGTGTGTCTCGGGGATCGATAATGTCCTCTATGCCGAAGGCTTCGGCAGTTCGGAACGGTGATTGAATTGCTCGGTAGGTATCTTGCAGTTGCTTAAGATGGGCCGCCGGATCTTCCGCTGATTCTATTTCTGCCCGATGGGCTGCGTACACGCCTCCCTCTACCGGTATATTGCCCCACACAGCCGACGGCCAGGCGTAGCGCCAGGTCAAACGCAAGCCACCTTTTTCGGCAGCCCCTGCAACCCCAAAGCATTTTCTCAGATAGATGACCGCCAACGGAACGGTTGCCTGAATAATGGCAAAACTCGCCCTCACTCCTTTGCGAATGGTACCATGTTCCTCGCTCTTTTTTCCGATTGCAAACCCAGGTTGATCAACGAGGTTGACTATCGGCAGATGGAACGTGTCACACATGTCCACGAAACGTGTAAACTTCTCTGCTGCGTCGTAGTTAAATGAGCCGGCTAAGTGCTTAGGGTCATTTGCCAATACCCCAACTGAGTAACCGTTCAAGCGGGCCAGGGCGGTAACCTGCGACTGGCCGTGGTATGTTCCAATCTCGAAGATAGAGCCCTTATCCAGCACAAGGTTCAAGATTTTTCGAATGTCGTACGGTTTTTTAGGATTTTCGGGAATTATTGAAAGGAGTTCTTCTCCACGAAGCCTAGGATCATCGCTGTCGGTTTCCCGCCGCGCTGCTATTTGCCAGACATTTGATGGGAGGTACGATAGAAACTTCTTAACTTGCTCAAGGGCATCTCTTTCATCCTCTGCCTCGTTGTCTATGACACCAGATACACGCGCATGTAGTTCATGTCCCCCAAGCTCTTCCTTGCCTATATCGTGCCCGAAGGCCACTTTGACTAAAGGTGGCCCCCCAACAAAAACTTGGGTTTGTTTTCTTATCATTACAGAAAAATGACTCTGAACCATATACATGGCGCCTAAACCAGCTATAGACCCGAAACCCGCAGAGACGACCGGTACCTCGGACATCACCTCTACTCGATCTTGAGCACATTCATCGCCTGATGTGGGCAGCTCCGTGTATCCTATTTCGAGGATTTCTTTGATAGAGCCGCCAGCGCCTTCTACCAATCTGACTATAGGGAGCTTGAATGCACGAGCCATTTTTACAAAATAGGCGCTCTTGGCTTTGTATAGTTTTCCAACGGAGGCACCTTTTACCGTAAAATCGTCGCCATGCACCGCAACCCTGCGGCCGTCTATTCTCGCTATGCCCATCACAAATGGACAGGGTACTATGTCGATGAGCTTGTTCTTATCATCGATATCGTAGGTCGGCACCCCGGCAAGGATGCCTCTCTCAATAAATGAGCCCCTGTCAACCAACATATCTATCCGCTCCCTCACCGTCATTCTGCCTACTTGATGGTGTTTGGCGACGTTTTCTTTGCCTCCCAGCTGACGGGCAATTTTCTTTCGTCTTTCCAATTGCTTAACGTCTGATTCCCACATAAGTCTAATTCTCCTTTTGCTTTCTCGATCTCAAGGTGTCTGAGAATGATGTCAAGGGCAGCCAAATCAACACAAGGTGCCCCATGGGATGCTTCAGCACTCTGACCATGCCCCTATCTATATATCTGGCGAGAAGCCCGTAAGGCCTCTGGAGAGGCTATTCCACGGATATTGTCTAGCATAAACCCTATTATACAAGCATGCGTATTGAAAAGTTTGGATTAGAAGAAGATGATTTGTCAGAGTGGGGATTTTGCGCTATGGAGAGAATCTCATTAGCACCTCACGAGGATATCCACCTTGATTCCCCCTGGAATTGCACTCCCACGTCTGAGGGAAACCCTGCCATTTAAGCTAGGAATATACTCGCTATCCAGCTTATTATGGAAAATATACCAGAGGGACGGAGAAGCTTTTTTGTTTCTCATTCCTCGGCATACTGCCTCATGCCCTCTACATAGAGATCATTTCCTTTTGTGTCATTAATGACTGTTACTGGAAAATCTTCTACCTCTAATCTTCGGATTGCTTCGGGCCCGAGATCGGGATAGGCAACAATCTCGGCCTTCTTAATTCTCTTAGCAATGAGAGCTCCTGCTCCACCAGTGGCGCCAAAATATACTGCCTTGAATTGTTTCATAACGTCGATAACAGCCTGGGAACGGTTTCCTTTGCCAATCATGCCCTTTAATCCCAGCTCGATTAGTTTGGGAGAATACGGGTCCATCCTGTAGCTTGTGGTGGGGCCGGCTGAGCCAATCGGCTTTCCTGGCTTTGCAGGTGTAGGGCCGACGTAATAGATTACCTGGCCTTTGATATCAATCGGGAGTTCTTTTCCGTCCTGGATAAGGTCAAACAGCCTTTTGTGCGCAGCATCCCTTCCGGTGAAGAGAACACCATTTAACAATACCTTATCTCCTATACGGAGTTTCTCCACATCTTCAGTGGTGAGCGGTGTCGTCAGTCTGATTTGTTGGGACATCTTCTCCTCCAGTTGGTCGTGTTTGTTGTGTTTATTGAGTTCATTGGGTTTGTTGTGTTCATACTGGACAACGGAGAACAGACAACGGACAACAACCAAGAATACTATATCACTGCCTCTTTGTGTCTCGCTGCATGACATTGTATATTTACTGCTACCGGTAAACTGGCAATGTGGCAGGGCTCCATTTGCAGAAACACATCGAGTGAAGTTGTAGTGCCTCCATATCCCATGGGGCCGATCCCTAATTTTTTGATTCTTTCCAAAATCTCTTTTTCAATCTTTGCCAGCTCCGGATCAGGATTTCTCTCTCCGAGGGTTCTTAAGAGTGCCTTCTTGGCGAGAATTGCGGATCTTTCAAAAGTCCCTCCTACACCAATGCCAATAATGGTCGGTGGGCAGGGGTTAGAGCCAGACTCTTTTACCCTGTTTACTACAAAATCTTTTACTCCCTCCATACCTGCTGCTGGGGTAAGCATGGTTACCCTACTCATGTTCTCACTGCCTCCTCCTTTGGGGGCTACAATAATCCTTATCTTATTTCCCGGAAC
Source organism: Pseudomonadota bacterium (assembly GCA_015223015.1). Lineage (GTDB taxonomy): Bacteria > Desulfobacterota > DSM-4660 > Desulfatiglandales > B25-G16 > JADFWK01. The sequence continues at coordinate 2,400 of JADFWK010000111.1, read as the reverse complement.
AATTTCCAGGTGTATAATGGCAGGGGTATTGTCACCGGTGTTTTTTCTGGTAATAGGATTGCATGCCGATTTCCTTAAATACCCTTCCTCATACCCCTGTCTCACTCCCTCGTTGATTGCTGCTTTTAGATCACCACCTGTGACATGGACATCTTGACCAATTTCCATAAACACGACAGCAAGCCCGCAATCCTGACATATGGGAGCCTTTTCTTCCCGGGCAATCCGAGCATTCTCTTTCAGCTCCCTCAGGACCTCTCGTGCTGTCTCTGATTTTTCGTTTTTTATGGCCTGGTCAAAGGCAAGGAGGACATCATTGCCGAGATTGTAGTTTGCATCGACACACAAGTCTTTGACTACCTTGATAATCTCCTGAGCAGGGATCTCTCTGGTCATTATCGTATCTCCTCATTTCCATTATTTCTTGCCTTCCAGCAACGCCCCAGAGATTGATCGGGGAAGGTCTTTTTTCTTTTTGGGTTTGGAACGTGCCTGAGTGGGGCTAAATGTCTTGCCTTCTTTCTTCTTTGCCATCCCCAATCTCCTCATCCCTGTGCTACACGGGTATGTTTCCGTGTTTCTTGGCAGGCCTTGTTTCCCTTTTGGTAGTGAGCATCTCAAGGGCGCTTATGAGTTGGGGTCTGGTGTCCCGGGGTAAAATAACGGCATCTACAAATCCCCGGGAGGCGGCGATGTATGGATTGGAAAAATGGTCCCGGTACTCGGTAATTTTCTCCTCCCTCTTTGCTGCAGGGTCAGAAGCTCCCTTTATCTCCTTCCGGTGAACAATCTCGGCCGCTTGCTCGGCCCCCATAACGGCAATTTCTGCCGTAGGCCAGGCAAAGACATAGTCACTCCCGAGAGGCTTTCCGCACATAGCTAAGAAGGCTCCTCCGTAGTCCTTTCTGGTTATTAAGGTTATCTTTGGCACGGTAGCTTCACTGTAACACCAGAGAAGCTTGGCGCCGTGCCGTATAATACCCCCCCATTCCTGTTTGCTTCCCGGTAAATACCCGGGCACATCCACAATGGTGAGGAGGGGTATATTAAAGGCATCGCAGAAGCGAATAAACCTGGTAGCCTTATCTGAGGCATTGATATCAAGGCATCCAGCCAGAAACTTTGGTTGATTCGCAATGATGCCCACAGTCTTTCCATTCAGCCGGGCAAAGCAGATAATAATATTCTTGGCATAATGTTCATGGGGTTCAAAGATCTGACCGTTATCCACTAAGAGGCGGATAACCTCTTTCATGTCATAGTAAGATCTTGGGTTATCAGGGATGATAGTATCAAGGTGTGGATCAGCTCGACCTGGGTCATCTCCCGAGTTCACCACCGGAGGATCTTCCATATTGTTCGATGGCAAATAGGCGAGCAATTCCCGGATCCTTTCTATACAGTGGGCGTCGCTGTCGCACGCAAAGTGGGCGACGCCACTTTTTGTGTTATGCACCATGGCTCCGCCCAGATCCTCAAAGCTGATTTCCTCACCAATAGTTGCCTTGATTACTGCTGGACCCGTGATAAACATGTGACTGCTTTTCTTGGTCATAAATATCCAATCGGTCATTGCAGGAGAATATACCGCGCCACCGGCGGTAGGGCCCATAACGGCTGAGATTTGCGGAATCACACCAGAAGCACAGGAGTTCCTGTAGAATATGTCGCCATAGCCCGCAAGGGAATCGACGCCCTCCTGTATTCTGGCCCCTCCGGAGTCATTGAACCCGACAAGAGGAGCCCCGGTCTTGAGAGCCAGATCCATAACCTTACATATTTTTTTGGCATGCATCTCTCCCAGGGTACCAGCCACCGCGGTAAAATCCTGAGAGTACGCATATGCCAATCTCGCATTTACCGTACCGTGGCCGGTGACCACACCTTCTCCAGGAATAAAGGTTTGAGGCATATCAAAGTCGGCACACCGGTGCCTGACAAACATATCAAGCTCTCGAAAACTGCCGGGATCAAAGAGTAGCTCCAGTCTCTCTCGTGCAGTGAGCTTGCCTCTATCATGCTGCTTCTGGATCTGTTGTGCTCCGCCCATGGCGAGCTCTTTTTCTTTCCTCTCCTCTAACCCCTTCAGTTTATCTGCAGTGGTACCCATCAAACCCCCTTCCATTCTTAAAGGACATCAGCATATAGGTACTAGTGAAGCTCCGCCTCAAACCGACGAGACACGATGGCGTTATGGAAATCCTAAATTTTAATACCCGCCTGCCATGCATTCTAGAGCCTTCGTCAAAGTGGTAATTGTCTGCATAGTTTTATTATTAGGGATTTCTGAGGTTAACTTAAAGGCATTGCGGGCAGGTCGAAATCCTAAACAAATTCTAATATCCAAATTCCTAATGTTCTAAACCTAAATGCCTTTGCCCAGGACAACTCAGTTTTAGG
>JADFWK010000110.1 GCA_015223015.1 Pseudomonadota bacterium | reverse complement strand
CCGTTTGGGCAACAGCCCGTCCACACCTGATACCCACTGGATTAGTTGCCCTTTTCAGAGAAAAATCTCCAGTTCTTCTCGGAGAAATCCATCCTGATCGAATACCACCCTCACTGCCCTGGGTGAGGCAAACTTATCAGAAAGGGTATTTCACAGCCCAATAATGACATTATAAGGCTAGATACTCTGGAAGCCTTGTGCAACGAGGATTTCTGCTTCGGTAGTAAAGGTTTTGCTGATTATGGTGATGATGCAAAAGCGGTTTTCTTTCTGAAAGAACATGATAGTCTTGGGCGATGTAATGGAGCTCAAGAAACGCCAACCGTCCTCGAGTAATTTGATCCTAAAGAAGCTGATAAGAGAATTTGATTCAACCTTCCCGGAAAAGGTGAGCAATCCAGAGGCAAATTCGGTTGTTTGGAAGACAAAGGACCTCTCCCTTTGAATCTCCATTTCCTTTGGAACAGGCACATCCTTAAAATCGTAATAAAGAGCAGCTTGTGGTTCCGTGCCTTGTTGAACGGGTTGGGGTTGTTCAGGAGCTGTTGTCTGTTCGGAGAGGGTGCTGGTGGCACAGGCGGTGATGGCTATCAGGAAAAGCATAACCAAGAACGGTGTCATGAAAGCTCTAAAAAACTTTAGGTCTCGCATCTTCAAACCTCCTCTTTTTTTCCGGTATATCACAAAGCCAAATGGAGGTCTATCCGATTTTTCAAAATTCGCCGTTTATCGTATAAATGAAGATCTCAGTGCCAATTTCTTCTTGACTCAATGTGTCCCCCCGCCTATACTTCCACCGACTTGGAGACACAGTCTAGTGCAGGATTAACCGAGAAGCGTAGACGATGCAACAATTGCCCAAGTAGAAAATCGTTGATTCTCTGTGAGGCCCATTAATGAAATGGAAAAGTTTGATTTTGCTTTTGCTCGTTTTTTTTGCCCTTTCCTTTCCCGTCTTTGCAGCAGGACATTCTCCTGAGGGGGGTTCCGAACACATCAATTTAGGTGAAATTCTCTCTCTTTACAGCACTATTCCATTTATCGGGATATTGCTTTCAATCGCCTTGTTGCCTCTTTTTGTTCCCGCATTCTGGCACCATCATTTTGGAAAGGTCTCGGCCTTTTGGGCTATTGCCATAGCAATCCCTCTTTTAACTGCCTATAAGGGGGTAGCGCTTCACAGTTTTCTTCATATCCTCATAGCGGATTATGTCCCCTTTATTATCCTCCTGTGGGGTCTTTTTACTATCTCCGGGGGTATTTTGCTTAAGGGGAGTTTACGGGGAACACCTTTAGTGAATACCGTCATAATTGTCATAGGAACTGTTCTCGCATCATGGATGGGAACAACCGGAGCCGCAATGCTACTTATCAGACCGTTTTTGAGGGCTAATAATTATCGAAAAAACAGGGCATTTATGGTGGTTTTTTTCATCTTTCTTGTGGCAAACATTGGCGGAGCACTCACACCGGTGGGCGATCCTCCACTATTCCTGGGTTTCTTGCACGGCGTTCCCTTTTTCTGGACCTTTCACATCCTGCCCCACATGGCACTGACTGCCGTGATCTTGCTGGTCATGTATTTTTTGCTCGATCTTTATTATTACAGAAAAGAAGGGCATACCGAAAGCGGCCAGATAGATGAAGGAGAAAAAGTGCCTTTGGGGTTAGTCGGAAGCTACAATTTTATATTCCTGGCCGGGGTTGTTGGCTCGGTTATCTTTAGCGGATTGGTGAATTGGGGAGAGATAAATGCTTTGGGTGTAGCCAGAAGCATTCAAGAATGGGTAAGGGACGGTTTTATTATTCTCATGGGCGTGCTTTCGCTGATATTTACCTCTTCTCAGATACGGGAGGATAACGAGTTTACGTGGTTTCCCATTAAAGAGGTAGCCTATCTATTTGCAGGGATATTTGTAACGATGACTCCTTGCCTTCTTCTGCTTCTGGCAGGGAGCAAGGGCGCACTCGCCTTCCTTACAGGTGCTGTAAAAGAACCCGTTCACTATTTCTGGGTTACGGGGATTCTTTCAAGTTTCCTGGATAATGCTCCTACCTATTTAACCTTTTTCACGAGTGCTCTCGGGAAGTTCTACCCAGGTATGCCAGAAGGGATGGCTGTCTCAAGGTTGATTGCTGAAAACCCGATATACCTAATGGCTATTTCTGCAGGTGCTGTTTTCTTTGGCGCCAATACCTACATCGGAAATGCACCTAATTTTATGGTGAGGTCAATCGCGGAAGAGGCAGGCACACCCATGCCGAGTTTCTTTGGGTATATGTTAAAATACTCGATTATCTTTCTCTTTCCTGTTTTTATTATCGTAACCCTTATATTCTTTTAAGATGCATCAGGTTGGGATACGGGTCTTTTGACCTTTTCAATAACCCTGATATCCGAAATCCGAGTGGATGGATATTGACCGCCCTCATCTTTCTCAAGGTATTTAACCATATCCCAGATAGTGGCAAGGGCTATTGAGACACCTACGAGGGCCTCCATCTCTACCCCAGTCATAGCTTCGGCCTTTACGAAACAGCTGGCCTCAATAAAATCCTTTCCCAGAGAAAAGTTCAGCTCCACAGTATTGAGTGGGATCTGATGGCAGTGGGGAATCAAGCGAGAGGTTTCTTTAGCTGCATTCATGCCCGCTATTTCAGCAACTGGTCGGGGGTCTCCTTTTTTAATCTTATCGTCTCTTACCTTTTGGACTGTTTCCGGGGAGAGGATTATTCGCCCTGAAGCTCGTGCCTCTCTTACAATAGTCTTCTTACTAGTAATATCAATCATACCCATAATAATGAGAGTGCCTAAAGTGCCTGCCCGCTCGCTAAGGCCTTGCGAGGCAGACGGGCCTAAAGTTTGAAGTTGTCGGCTCGAAACGAGTAACGAGGTCCGGGGATATTGTGTAAAGATCTCATATATGCCGATGGTTTTGATGGGGTGGGGCCCATTAATTATCCTCATCTTTAGGTTTAATGAAAGGGAACTTGAAGAATTTGATCCCCTCTTCTTTGAGTGTTTTTTCTTCTTCTCCTGTAGCCGATCCCCTGATATCTCTCTTTTCTGCTACGCCGTAATGTATTTTCAGGGCCTCCTTAGTGAAAGCAGTACCCACGTCTTCAAAATTGTCCTTTATATACTCCATTATGCCCATGGCCAGTTTTTTGTAATCAGGCTTACCCTCTCCTGGCTTTTCCTCTCCTTTCGTGCTCTTTATTGCTACCGGAGAGAATACTCTGGTTATTTTGTTGCTCTTACAAAAGGGGCAGGTAATCATTCCCTTGGAATCCTGCTCGTCGAATGATTCAAGGTCCTTAAACCACCCTTCAAAGCCATGTCCATTAGAACATCGCAGATCGAATGCAATCATTTTACCACCAATAAAAAATTCCGTATAAGTTCAGCCACCAAGTCACAAAGGCACGAAGAAATGATTATGTTTTTGTCAAAAATGATATTTGAAGAATCATATAGTAATCTTGGTGTCTTTGCGGCTAACTATTAGCTTTCTTTCTTATTCAGTATACAGCACAGCTAATATCGTTGTCGTATGTTTGCCGTTACACTTTACGAGGTGTGGAACAGTAGAGTCGTAATATATCGCATCACCTGTTTCAAGAAGGTGATTCTCTTCCCCCAGGCGAACCTCCATAGTTCCCTCAAGAACATAGATAAATTCCTGACCATCATGGGTTGACCGTTCCTCTTCAATATGTGATGGCTCCAGCTTTACAATTAAGGGTTCCATATGCCTATTCTTCTTATAAGGGGCCAGAGATGAAAATTCGTACCCATACTTATCGCTTGTTTTGGCGTCATATCTAGATACAAGCTTTCGGTCATTTTTGCGCACAATCGTGTAAGGGAGATCCTCAGCACCAGAAATGAAGTAACCCATTTTCATGTCAAGGGCCTTTGCCAGTTTGATAATGGTTCCCAGGGGTGGAGATATTTCCCCCTTTTCTATTTCCGTCAAGAGTCCAACCTTTAATCCCGTTCTTTGAGAAATGTCTTCCAGGCTCAATCCCTTTTTCTTTCTTATCTGTTTGACGTTCTCACCAACCTTTAGAATAATCTCTTTCTCAGAAACAGCGTAACCAGCTCTATCCGCAAGATATTTTTCTTCATCCTTTGCCGAAAAGTGGCTGAGGTCATCTAAAAAATCTGCATATCTATCACTTTCAGGGCGTGTCTTTTTTTCTTTCATACTTGTCTCCTTTTATTGGCTCAAAAGGCCGTTACTCTTTTAATATCATCCTTGCTCGCCGGTGTCAATGAGACGAAAGGGCCCATGACACGAACGGCTGATTTAAGGGGTTCTAACCTCAAAGGAGTCAACCCTGTCCTTGCATGAGAGCACAAAGCTTGCGGGCAAGAGGGGTCATCAAAGATTTTGCACTAAAAGGCATCCACCAGTAGAAATTTGGCTGAAATGTCATCCGGTAAAACAATTCCGTCTAAATTATAGCGAAGTCCATGCCCCGGCAAGCTGCAAGGTCAACAAAAATGAACCAACCACAAACAGGAGGTATAAGCGTTCACAGGTTCAAAGTTTCCCTATGAAATCAGGGTTCAGGGTTATCTTTCTTTGACTTTTCTTGGAGACCAGCCCGGCGTATGGCGGGATGCAAGCACGACCGATGGCCCTAGTGGGTCGAGCATCATCATAAATGTCCTGAAACTCAGATTGATCCAACACCAAGTAAAGCTTACTCTGAACTTCGGTGCAAGACCGTTCAGAACTCACAAAATAGCTGTTCAGATTTTCCGTGAACCTTGAACCATTGAACCTTTGAACCCGTGAACGGCTACCAGCAGGTATTCACCGGTTCAAGATCTATTTGCAGATCTGGCGGTGCCCGCGTAACCTATTGTCACGAACTCTTGCCTTGTGTGGACAGACAGTGTTCTTATCGCACCTGAGGATGTGTCCCTGTAGTTTGCGATGACTCAGTAAGAAAGGGGACATCTCTAGTCGAATTTGATCTTTTCCTTCAGGAATGCTCTTGTGCTCTTGGTTACGGGAAGCTTGTCTAGTTCTCGGGGACCGATCCAGCGAGCCTCGCATGCATCACTTCTGGGATGTGGGCTGCCACTGATATAATCGGCAAGAAGATCAACAATCACGTAATGGAACCGGATGCGTCCCTGGTCGTCGCGTTCAATCAGGTCAAAGGTATATACTGGGCTTCGAGCCCGGATGATAACCCCTGTCTCTTCCCTGACCTCTCGTTCGGCTGCCTCTTTCAGGGTCTCCCCCAATTCCAGGCGGCCGCCGGGAATTGCCCAGAACCCCTTACCAGGCGGTTGGTTGCGCTTGACGAGAAGAACTCTGTTCTCTCTGAATACCAGTGCCCCCACCGCAACCTGAGGGCTATTCGGATACTCGCTCCTTGCCATAAGGATGTGCCTGCTGGTTTTTCCCCTGGTGAGAACCTCGCCTGTAAGGAAATTTCATGTTCCTGGCCCTTACTTACCATATCCTCCACAGTTCCCACAGGACTTTTTGAAAGGCTCTTACCCTCAAAGATTGTTGTTATTTTATGGTGGAGTGAAGAACAGGGAGAACAACCAGATCATGATTGATATAGAAATCAAGGAGAAAATGAAACTGGCGACAAGAAACTGGTTGACGATAGCCCTGTTTCCCCCTGACCGTTCTGTAACAAGCGGAACTGCAGTGACCGGTGGTATGGCACTCTCCAAGAGGATAAGCAGGGCAATATGATATGAAGGGCGGATGAGCAGCAAGATGCCAAGAAACACGAGGGGGAAAGCAATATTCTTGATGATTACAAATTTTGTGATTTCCACGAATTGAAATTGGCCCTTTTGCTGGAAATCCATATAGATATTGCCGCCAAGTATTATCATAAGAAGTGGTATCGTCATACCACCCACCAAACTGAAAATTGAAAGCACAAAATCTGGAATGATATTCTGCAGTCCAACCAGGCGAATAACAATTGCTAAGAGTGTTACGATAAGCACTGGATGGATTATCTTTTTCCAATTTAGCCCCCTTCTTTCCTTTTTTTCGAAGAAAAGGTGATAGGTGCTGAAAAAAAAGGCTGGATAGAAGATGGTAAACAGGAACAGGAACACAAGATACGGTGATTCATTTCCATACATTCCCCCAATTATGGCTAAGGGGAAGAATATGGCATTCTGGTAAAAGAGACTGATCGCAAATTCTCGCCGAGTATCCTTTTTTGATATGAACCTGGCCATAAATGTTAACACACCTGCACATGCCATGAAAAAGAAACACCAAATAGGCAATTGCCACCAATCAGGAGACTCAGTTGGCGAGAAATCTCGGATTATTTTCACGAAAATAAGACTCGGTAGGGCAATATCAAGGGCAAGGGGTGAGAGTAAACCAAGAATGTCTCCTGGCAGGATTCGCTTTCTGATAATCCAAAAACCTAAGATCCCTATTCCCAAAAGAACTGCTACTGACTCGAATGTAGTAATAAATACAGACACTTAACCGCCTCTTTCAGTTTTCCGCACCTTCTTTTGTGGTTATCTAAGGTTGATGATCCCGTAAAAAGTCTTTTTAACGTCTGGATACCCGCATTCGCGGGTATGACGGATAGTGTATCTGATTGATATTAAATGCTTTATT
>JADFWK010000109.1 GCA_015223015.1 Pseudomonadota bacterium | reverse complement strand
TGTTACCCTGTCCTTAGGGCTCAAACAGTTGACATCGCTTATCTTCCACTTCGCCAAGATTTGTTTGGGATTTCGGTTTGGGAAACAACCTGGTAAGATATTGGTAACCAGAAGACATGCTCTAGAGAGAAAACAGTGCTGGTGTCTGGCTAGACAAACCAGCATACAGAAACGAGAAACAAGTAACGAGAATGGGATTTATTGACGAGGCTGAGATCACGGTAAAATCAGGTGACGGGGGGGCTGGTTGTGTAAGCTTTAGGAGAGAGCGATCTTTACCAAAGGGAGGGCCTGATGGTGGAGATGGAGGAAGAGGCGGAAATGTTTTGATCAAGGCCTCTACAAGGCTCTATTCCTTATACGATTTACCTTCAAAGACCTTGTTTAAGGCCCAGAATGGCAAGCTTGGGAGAGGTAACAACAGGTCAGGGAAAAAGGGAAAGGACATCGAAATCTTGGTCCCAGTAGGGATCATGCTAAGAGACCAGGAAACAGGAGAACTCCTCGCTGATTTAGTTTACGATAATCAGCATATGATATTGGTGGAAGGTGGAGCCGGTGGAAAAGGTAACTCGCATTTCGTTACCGCAGCAAATCGGGCTCCTCGGTTTGCCCAGGAAGGGCAAAAGGGAACAGAAAAAAGACTCAAACTGGAACTAAAACTTGTCGCTGATATAGGTATTGTAGGTTTACCCAATACAGGCAAATCTACCCTCTTATCCCGCATTTCACATGCACACCCCAAAATAGACAACTATCCCTTCACCACTGTTGCCCCTAACTTGGGGGTGCTGTCTTTTGATGATGAACAATCTCTTACCATTGCTGATATCCCAGGCCTCGTCGAAGGTGCAAGCAGTGGCAAGGGTCTAGGTCACAGATTTCTACAACATATCGAGCGCACCAGATTTCTCTTGCATGTCCTGGATGTGAATCAGCCCCATTCTGGGGATGTAGTAAAGGATTTCTCTATCTTAAGACAAGAACTGGAGCGATTCCACCCACGCCTGACTGAAAAGGATCAGGTAGTCGTGATCAACAAGATTGACCTAAAACCTTTCGGCAAAAAAAGCATCCAGGAAATCTGTCGGTCCTTTCATGACCTTGGGTATGAGTGTCTTGCAATCTCTGCCCTCACCGGACAAGGATTAGAAAAACTCAGGCAGTTATTAAGGGAAAAAGTGATTTCTTAACGATGCGTTCTCTAAGAGAAAACATGAGTTCTCGGAAGAAGATAGTAGACTCTGTTAAGAGGGTAGTCATAAAGATTGGAAGCGGTGCCCTGACAACAAAAGAGGGTTTGAATCTGGGCGTTATCAATGCCCTGAGTAAAGATATCAGTCATCTCATGGAAAAGAATGGGCTGGAGATTATTCTCGTATCTTCCGGTGCCATTGCCTCTGGCATAAAAAAGATGGGATATTCTCAAAGACCGCAATCCATCTCACAACAACAGGCTGCTGCTGCAGTGGGTCAAAGCACTTTGATGCTTGCCTATGAGGAGGCCTTCAAAACGTATGAAAAAAAGGTAGCCCAGATATTAGTTACCAGAGATGATCTCACCAATAGGAAAAGGTATCTTAATACCCGAAATACCCTTTTCACGCTCCTTCATTGGAAGGTTATCCCGATCATCAACGAGAATGACACCGTTGTTGTGGATGAGATAAAATTTGGTGACAACGATAATCTGAGCGCCATGATCGCCAACCTCGCCGCGGCCAATCTGGTCATAAACTTGACCAATATAGACGGTTTTTTTGATGATGATCCTCGGGTGAATAAAGATGCACATCGGATTTCTGTAGTCGAAAAGGTAACCAGCAAAATAGAGAAAACTGCCAGCTCCATTCCAGGTTCCCTGGGAAAGGGTGGAATGGAAAGCAAGATCAAGGCAGCCAGGCATGTGGCCATGTGTGGGATTCCTACCATCATCGCCAATGGTACAAAAAAGAATATAATCAGAGCCATCTTTGAGGGCCGGGAGGAAGGGACTCTGTTTTTGCCCCAGTCGATTCCCATGAAGAGTCGCAAGCACTGGATTGCCTTTGCCAAATCACCTAAGGGTAAGATAATGGTAGACAGGGGAGCAGAAAACGCTTTAATTAGGAAGGGAAAGAGTCTGCTACCTTCAGGTGTCATTGCTGTTTATGGAAGATTCATCATGGGAAATTCTGTAATCGTAATGAATCAGCAAAAGAGAAGCCTCGCTGTTGGTCTGGTGAATTATCAATCAGCCGATGTGGAGAAGATTATGGGACTCAAAACCTCGGAGATTGAGGAAATATTGGGATACAAACACTACGATGAGATCATCCATAAAGATAATCTTGTCTTAATAGATAACCATTGGGAGGCATAGAGGAAATCTTGGCGGTCAAGGAGATGATACAGGGTATGGCCCGTGAAGCCAAGCTTTCTGCCAGACAATTGAGGACCGCCCGTACCAGCGAAAAAGATGCGGCCCTGGAATTCATGGCGGAGAATATACTCGCCAGGAAAGAGGAAATAATTAAGACAAATGCCGAGGATGTCACCCTTGCCCGAAAAAAGGGGTTGAGTCCGGCAATGATAGATCGACTAACCCTAGATGAAAAAACAATAGGCTCAATGGTTGCCGGATTGCGGGAAGTGGCCGCCCTTCCTGATCCAGTTGGTGAGGTATCCGGTATGTGGAAAAGACCAAATGGATTGCAGGTTGGGCAGGTAAGAATACCCTTGGGAGTTATCGGCTTTATTTATGAGTCCAGGCCCAATGTGACTGTAGATGCAGCTGCTCTCTGCCTCAAATCAGGTAATGCGGTTCTCCTAAAGGGTGGATCAGAAGCCATAAACTCCAATTTGATCATGAATGAGATCTTGGCTGCAGCGGTGAGAAAAGCCAACCTACCGGGAAAATCGATCCAGGTGATCCCCTCAACTGATCGCGAGGCCGTTGGTATCCTTTTGGGTTTAGATGACTATGTTGATATGATTATTCCCAGGGGTGGCGAAGATCTCATCAGGTTTGTTGCAGAAAACTCCCGAATCCCGGTACTAAAGCATTATAAGGGAGTGTGCCATGTGTACGTAGATGAATTCGCCGACGTGGAAATGGCGCGAAAGATATGTTTCAACGCCAAGGTGCAAAGACCTGGGGTCTGTAATGCCATGGAAACGATGCTGGTGCACAAAAACGTGGCCCCCTTATTCTTGCCTGAAATGATAAGAGAATTTAGCAATGCCGGTGTTGAAATACGGGCCTGTGAAGAGTCCGCAAAACTGATCCCTGATCTAAAACGAGCCGAGGAGGGGGACTGGCCGGCAGAGTTCTTGGATCTTATCCTCGCGGTTAGAATTGTTGAGAACATGGATGAGGCCCTGGATCATATTGAACGGTATGGTTCGAATCACACAGAGGCAATCGTTACAGACAACTATGAGCGGTCTCAGCAATTCCTGGAAAGGGTAGATGCCTCAGTAGTACTGGTAAATGCCTCCACCAGATTCAATGATGGTTTTGAGCTTGGTCTCGGTGCAGAGATTGGGATCAATACAGCGAAGCTGCACGCATATGGACCAATGGGTCTAAGGGAGCTGACCATCACAAAGTTTATCGTATTTGGCTCTGGACAGGTAAGGACGTGAGATTAGGAATCTTGGGAGGAACCTTCAATCCGATTCATTCCGGTCACCTGAGGGCAGCCGAGGAGATAGGGGAAAGTTTAGGTCTGGAAAAGGTCTATCTCATACCATCTGGAATGCCACCCCATAAGAGCCCCCACCCCCTCGCTGATTTTCCTCACCGGTTAGAAATGGTAAGGCTGGCGACCACCAATTCCCCTCTTCTTGAGGTGTGGGATATTGAGGGGAAGAAGCCTGGATTTTCCTATTCCATAGAAACACTGCAGTTATTTCATTCCTCGTTTGGATCTCAGCTCGAGCTCTTCTTTATCCTCGGCACAGATGCCTTCTTCGAGATAAAGACCTGGAAGGAATACCTGAGCCTCTTCGGATACGCCTCATTTGTTGTTATCAATAGACCCGGCTATACCACAGAGGACTTTTTTGCCTTTCTCGACTCGCTCAATGCCGGGTTTGAATGGGATCCTGAGAGGGAATATTTTTGCCATCCATCAGGGACTATTTTACTGAGAAAGCACACAACCTTGATGGATATTTCAGCAAGTAGAATTAGGGAAACGGTGGCCATGAGAAAATCTATTCGGTTTCTGGTCCCCGAGGTAGTGCGAGAATATATAGAAAAGGCAGGTTTATACGTGGTGAATGAATCCACTCGATAAGGCCCTCATATGTGTTGACATTATCCGTGAAAGGAAGGCAACTGACCTTGTCCTGTTTGAGGTCGGAACCCTAACCTCCATAGCTGACTACTTTCTGATTGCCAGCGGCAAATCGAGCAGGCAGGTTCAGGCTATCGCCCAACACCTGCAGAGCAGAATGAAAGAGGAAGGTTTCACCCGCTTCGGCGTTGAAGGGGAACGGGATGGCCACTGGATCTTGGTGGACTATAGTGATATTGTCATTCATCTCTTTTACCAGCCGGTGCGAGAATTCTATGACCTCGAAGGGTTATGGGTTGAGGCCCCGCGGGTGAACATAGACAGAGATAGGGATACTCCGAAAAGTGAGAATTAAGAATCTTTTTATCCTAATTGCGGCCTTCTTTGTAAGTGCCACCGCTTTCGCAGATTCCCAGGCCACGCTCCTATCTCCCCAGGAGGAAACTGGACTCGGTCAGCAATTTCTTGCCAGTATCAGCGCCCACTATGAGTTTGCTGATTACCCTTACATCGTTCAATATATCAACGACCTCGGTACTTACATAGGTCGTCAGGTAGAGGTACCCTACTTTCCTCTCGAGTTTTACGTGATAAAAGACAACACCATTAATGCATTTGCAGCTCCTGCCGGTCATGTATTCTTCTTTTCAGGTCTGATCATAATAATGGACAACGTAGATGAATTCGCCTCGGTACTGGCACACGAACTTGGCCATGTAAGTGCCAGGCATCTTGCCGCGAAGATTGAACGATCCCAAAAGATTAGCTTGGCCACGATGGCTGGCATACTGGCTGGGATTCTTATTGGAGGCGAGGCAGCAGGTGCCCTCATCACCGGCTCTATGGCTGCCGGAATTCAGGCCGAACTGGGCTACAGCCGTGATGATGAAAGGCAAGCTGATCAGCTGGGATTAAAATACACGTATCTGTCAGCCTTTGATCCCGAGGGGATGGTCACCGTATTACAAAAGATGCAACGGGAGAGTTGGTATGGTGGCCAGGGCATTCCATCTTACCTCCTTACCCATCCGGGAGCAGCGGAGAGGATGGCCAACATCGAGGCAATGTCGCGGGGGCATAAGATGATGCCTGAACCCGATGAGACAAAGAAACTACGCCTCCGTTTTCCAATCTTCCATACCATGGTCGTGGCCCTCTGCGATGACAAGGAAGCCGCAACAAGCGTGTTTAAAAGAATACTACATACTGATCCTAAATCGAGCATGGCCCATTATGGTCTTGCACTGATCCTTCAGAGAGAGGGGAACATACATGAGGCCCTCAGTCACTTCAGCGCAGCGTCAAGGGAAAATCCTGATTCTATTCCTATTCTTTTCTCCATGGGCAACGCTTATCAAACGATAGGCGAATACGAAAATTCCGTGTCTATTTTGAAAAAGGCACGTAAGCTATCCCCAAAAGATACGAACATCTTGTATCTGTTAGCCCTCTCTTTTCAGAACCTTGAACAGTATGGTCAGGCTTCCAAAATCTACGAAAAGCTGACCTTTCTTCCCCCAGTTGATGACAGGGTCTATTATAATCTTGGCCTGGTCTACGGCCGGCAGGGTAAGTTAGCTCGGGCGCATTATTATTTGGGGATATATTTCACCAAGCTCAGAAGGAGAGAAAAGGCCCTTTTCCATTTTGAAAAGGCAAAAGAACTTGTGCAAAGTGATCCAGCGCTCAGACAGAGGATTGACAACGCCTTAATGGGCCTTAAGCCATTATAACAAAAGGCCCTCTTCCTGCCTCCTTCCTGAGACCTCTGCACACTCCTTCCCACTACCCTCAGCCAGAGCCACGTCATAGTGAAACCTAACCTATTGATTCTTAAGCTTCTTGCAGGGTATGGGTGGCTTTTTTTTGGATTATGCCTAAACGACACTTTGTCATTCTGAGGAGCGAAGCGACGAAGAATCTAGTATCTGCCCACAAATCGCAGATTCTTCGCTCTCCCGCCTGGCGGGATCACTCAGAATGACTTTCCAACCAAACTGTGGTTGTAGCGATAAGACCTATCTCAAGTTATTGTCCTATTTTTCCAGCACCATGTCTCTCAAAGGAAGCATTACTGTTTGGTAGTCCGGTATCGGCATGGTTTTATGACCTCCTTGTTTTCAGCTCCAGTTCACAAGGCATAGCTCAAAGATTCAAACGTTCTCTAACAAAGCCTTCCAGAACGGAATCATGGGGTTCGATCGCTTTTTGGGGAAGCGAGTCCAGGGGGATTTCTGCCCTGGCAGCCCCTCGATGTCCGCCGGCAGTTCCAAAGGAACCAAAGGCTCTGCTCGCCAGTTTTCCAGCATCTTTTCGGTATCCATCATTTCGAATGATAACTATCAACGTATCTCGGTAAACTCCTGACACGAAACTCCAACCTATCCCATAAACCCGCATAAAATAGTCGGCTATCTGCACGCAAATATCAGTGCTGGTGACCTTGCCTAAATGGGCATAGACAGCCTTCTTCGTTATGATTCGCTTTTCCAGGGCAGTTTGAAAGTATTGCAGGTCGCTTACCCTCAGCTCCGATTTCTCAATTTTACGCAGAAGGTTAATGTTGGCATAGTGGAACACATAGCGAAATTGCTTGACGTCCTCTTCGGTGGCATCTCGTTCGAAGTTGGCTGTGTCCGTCTTAATGGCGTAAAGAAGGGCTGTGGCAAGGTTTATAGAGGGCTTTATCTTTGCAGCACGGAGATACTCGATAAGGATCGTAGCAGTGGCTCCGTATTCAGGACGAATATCCACATAGGGGGCATCCCATTCTTGTGTTCTTGGGTGATGGTCTATGATCGCATCGTACGTAAATTCACCGAAGATTTCGGAATGATCGGGTTGAGCGTCCACTAAGATCCGACGCATGAAATCCCCCGAAGCCACTTTGTTTATCTTCACCATCGGGATATTAAGTAATTCCACCATGGCCTGATTCTCCAGGCGCTGGATTTCTCGTATATAAGCAATCGACGTCCTGCCTACATGTTTCCAGAGCAAGCGTTTGATAGCTAAGGCGCTGGCTATGGCGTCAGGGTCCGGGTTGATGAGAATCAACACACCTTCGCTGCCTCCAAAGTGTTCCAAGAAGGTCCGCACTCGTTCCTGTGTGGATTTTGGTCGGCTCTTGGCCCTATTAGGATTCCTTCCAGTCCTTTTTGTGTTCATGGTTTCTCTTTAAGCTTGGATTGGGTCAGTTTGAAAAATATGAGTCTGTCTTTGATAGGGTTGCATTCCCTGTTCAGGGCTTTAGCATGTCATATACACAACGGTCGATCCTGACCTTACCTTTCTTGAAACATCTACCTCGTATTCAGGGGACATGCTTTCAAACATTGGAGGCATTATAATCAACTTTTTTTGTTTTTTCTATAGCGTTAACAGGTTTTTTACTCTTTGTTCTTGATCAGGATCACTTGTCGGTTTGGACCTCCACCTCGAACAGGTTTTTCGCCCTGAGAACGACCTACCAACTTTTCCTCAAACCGGTTGCAAATTGACAACAATTAACAACCTGAAAAAAACTCAGGTAAAAACTGTTAATTTTTTCTTGACATACAATATGTGGTGCCTTAAACTACTTTTTATCACAATATGTTCTGCTATAAGGAGGAGTTTGGTTTTTAACATTTGGAGAGAGCAATGCAGGCAGAGATGGTGTTAGTCTTAAGAGATGGGAATCTAATCCCAAACGCCATGAAGTGGGAAGATCATATGATCAGCGATATTCTGAGTACCGAGAACCGGATCAGAAGTGAGGATGCCCTCACCATAACACGGTCCCTAAGGGAAGATATGGAGAGAATGGGTCTTAATGAGATAAAACTCCCCCTGTTAGAGAAGATAATAGATGCAAAGATGTTGGAGTATGGCTTCACAGAGACGAGGCCGATTCACTTGAATCAACAACTCTTTGAAGAGAGGAATGGGTCCAAGCTTTCTGTGAATGCCCTCAGAGTTCTCGAAAGAAGGTATCTGAGAAAGGATGCCAACGGAGAGATTGTTGAAACCCCGGACGAGATGTTTCGGAGGGTAGCACATCATATTGCACAGGCTGAGAAAAACTACTCGGGAGTCGAGCAGGCACAAAAGATGGAGCAAGAATTCTATGCCATGATGACCGAATTTAAATTTCTGCCGAACTCTCCGACTCTGATGAATGCAGGTACAGAATTGGGTCAGTTGGCTGCATGTTTTGTCCTCCCGGTAGATGATAGCATGGAGGGTATTTTTGATTCATTGAAGTATGCTGCTCTCATCCATAAGTCTGGAGGAGGAACCGGTTTCTCCTTTTCTCGGCTCAGACCAAAGGATAGTCGAGTGGGAACAACAGGTGGAGTGGCCTCAGGTCCAGTTTCCTTTATGCGGATATTTAACACTGCTACAGAGCAAGTAAAACAGGGTGGGACCAGAAGGGGAGCCAATATGGGGATACTGCGGGTTGATCACCCGGATATAATGGAATTTATCTGTAGCAAAAAGGATGACAAGGACCTGGCCAATTTCAATATTTCGGTTGCCCTGACTGAAGGATTTATGGAGGCCCTAAAGAATCAAACAAGCTACCCCCTCATGAGTCCCCTGAGCGGCGAAGAGGTAGGCCGATTGAATGCAGGAGCTGTTTACGATGCGATTGTCAACCAGGCATGGGAAAATGGTGATCCTGGGGTGATCTTTCTTGACAACATAAACAGAGACAACCCCACCCCTGATATAGGTGAAATTGAGAGCACCAATCCCTGCGGAGAACAGCCTCTTTTGCCTTTCGAGGCCTGCAACCTTGGTTCCATAAACCTTGCTAAATTCGTAATCCACAAAGGGGATAGACCAGAAATTGATAAGAGGGCATTACGTGAAACGGTTAGGTTGGCGGTACGGTTCCTGGATGATGCAATTGATATGTCACGGTATCCTTTGGAAAAGATTACGGAGATGGCCAGGGGCAATCGAAAAATAGGTTTGGGGGTAATGGGTTTTGCGGATATGCTTTTTCAAATGGGCGTTCCCTATAATAGTAGCAGGGCCCTTTCTGTTGCAGAAGATGTTATGTCTTTTTTCCAGGATGAATCAAAAAAGACAAGCATTGCACTGGGTGAGGAGAGGGGAGTTTTTGCCAATTTTGAAAAGAGCGTGTTCAAGGATAGAGCTGACTGTCGATATAGAAATGCTACCACAACAACCATTGCCCCCACAGGAACCCTCAGCATTATTGCCGGCTGTTCCAGCGGGGTAGAACCCCTCTTTGGATTGAGTTTTGTGAGAAATGTCATGGATGATGATGAGTTGATCGAGGTAAATCCTTGGTTTGAAATGATTGCTAAAGAAAGGGGCTTTTACAGCAAAGAGCTGATGGAACGGGTGGCCATAGACGGAACGCTCAAATCGATAGAGGACGCCCCGGCGGATGTTAGAGAGGTTTTCGTGACTGCCCACGATATGAACCCTGAATGGCACGTGAAGATGCAGGCAGCTTTCCAGAAATACACTGACAATGCTGTTTCAAAAACGGTTAATTTGGCTCATGATGCTACGCCTGCCGATGTATTAAAAATCTACAATCTCGCCTATGAGCTTGGCTGCAAAGGAGTCACTATCTACAGAGATGGGAGCAAGAGCAAGCAGGTATTGAGCTTTGATAAAGAGCGCGAGGACAATGGCTTTTACAGTGCAATAAAGGAGAGGCCTGAGACGGTTGAGGGCTTTACTACCAAGATAAAGACAGGTTTAGGAAATCTTTACATCAATGTCACTGAATACCAAGGGAGACCATTTGAGGTCTTTCCCATAATTGGCAAGAGTGGAAAATCAACTACAGCAAAAACAGAGGCCATTGGTAGGTTAGTGTCTCTTGCACTGAGGTCGGGCGTAAGGGTAGATGATATCATCACACAGTTAGAGGGCATAGCCGGAGAGTATCCGGTTTTCCAAAAGGATGGATTAGTCCTCTCCATACCGGATGCAATTGCAAAGGTCCTTAAGGCTCGATATGTCGAAAAGAATGGAAAAAGGGTACTCCGGAAGCAAGAGTCCCTGAAAAAAGAGGTTTGCCCTGAATGCGGTGAGCCCATCAGCTATGAAGAAGGATGCATGACCTGCCACTTTTGCGGCTATACCAAATGCAACTAGTGTCTCCCATCCTCAATTCGCCTATGTCATGCCCCTCCCGACATCGCAAAGTACTTGATGCTCTCAGTAGTAATTGAGTGAATATGGGATGTTGGGATCTCAGGGATCTATTTATGATGCATTCGTAAAAAGCTGATTTTGCTCTATCCGTGAGCATTTTGGGCGCACTTAAGACGTTCAGCTAAAATGCTAAAACTCGGTATAATGCCCTCAAACAGTTAGCATTTCTTAACGCTGAACATCTCAAGCGCTTTTC